>JBOGJX010000134.1:0-7328 GCA_050745285.1 Terriglobia bacterium | reverse complement strand
GCGATGGGCGGCTCGCCCATCGCCGCAGCGGAAGATAACAAATATGGGAAGCGCCTTGCGGCACGGTTAAAACCGTGCCCTTCCGCTCTCCTAACCGGAATTTTCGGAGCAGTCGGTCATGTCGCTTTGGCGACACCCGCGAAGCACGGAAATAAGGCGTAGGGGCGCTGCTACCTGTTTTCCGGTAGTGGTACAGTTTGATGTGAGGCGGCTTTACGCCGCCATTTGGCGAGATAAACTCGCCGCTACATATGCCAAATTGTGCTGCTGCCGGTTTTCCCTTGAGTTTTGACTTGGGTTTGAGTCGTATGTTAGCCTAGATAAATAAACCCTCCCTGCCTCACTCGGAGCCGCTGGATGGCTTTTAATAAGACCAAGGCGCTTGAAGAAGCCGCAAAGCTGGTCAGCCAGAGGAAGATCCCGCAAGCGATCAAACAATATCTGGTGATTGCGGAACAGGATTCGCAGGATCTGCCGCTTCTCAACACGATCGGCGATCTCTGTGTCCGCGAAGGGAACATAGTCGAGGCACTGCGGCAATTTCACCGGCTGGCGGATGCCTACACGCGTGAAGGCTTTACCCTCAAAGCCATCGCCATCTACAAGAAGATCGCCAAGCTGGACTCCCATTCCGTCGATCCCATCCTCAAGCTTGCCGATTTGTACGCCGGTCAGAAACTCAGCCACGAAGCCAATGAGCAATACAAGCAGGCGCTGGCCCTTTGCCAGCGGAACTCACTGCACGACAAAGCCAGCCAAATCCTCAAGAAGCTGGTGGCCCAAGATCCGGCCAACCCAGCCTACCGCATACGCCTCGCGGAATATTGCCAGAGCGCCGGACAGCCGGAGGAGGCGCTGCGCGGCTACTTGGAAGCTACCGGAATCTACTTTCGCCAGAAGAACCTGGCCGCTGCCAACGTATCGCTGAAGAGGGCCGTTGAGATTGGGGCGCAGCACGTGGAGGTTGCCCTCTGGCAAGCCCGTTTGGCCGCCGAAGCTGGACAATTTGATGAGGTCAGCCACATTTTTCAGCGCGCGCCGGAGCTCAGGTCAAGCCTGGAAGGCCAAACACTGCTCCTCGGCGTGTATCTTGGCTCCGGGCGCCTGGACGACGCCGCCACGCTGGTGATGGATGTCTACCGAAGTGGCCCTGAAGGATGGGAGCTGGTGTCCCATTTTGCGGCTCACTGCGTTGAGACAGGGAATCCTGACGCGGCGTTAAGCGTCCTCGGAGAAGTGGCGGACTTGGCCGTTGAGCGAGGCCAATCGAGTGAATTCACAGCCCTCCTACAGAAAGCCCTGGAGGCTCGCCCGCATCATGCGTCCAGCCTGGATCTCATCTCAGCCCTTTGTGGACGCGCCGGAGGCGAAGAAACTCCTCCAGCCGTCCTGGAAGCTCTCGGAAGAGCCTTCGCCGACGCAGGCCAGTGGGCTAGAGCTGAGACGGTCTTCCGCAGTCTCGCGGGACGGGATGAGCACAATCCGGCGTGGCAATCCTTATTAAAGGAATCCCGTGAGCGGCAGTTAACGGAACAGATTGTAGGACCGGCTTCGGCCCAGCCCGTGGTAACGGAACCGGCGTCATCGCTCCCCCAGCCCGCTGCCCTTGAGCTCGATTTCTCCAGAGAATGGGAATCATTCGCGGCAGCGCAGCCAGAGCCAGATATTGCGCACCCCACGGAGCCTGCTCCGCCGCCTGAACCCGAGTCGCGGTCGGAGATGGGGATGGTATCTCCCGCGCCAGCACCAACTTACGCCGAGACGGTCGAGGCGCCGGAGTCAGCATTCCCGCCGTCCGTTCCGGAGCCGGAACGACCGTCTTCCCTCGCCGATTTGGGCGAAGAGAGAGCCGAGGTTGAGTTTTATCTGAATTGTGGCTTTCTGGTCGAGGGCGGCGCCGCGTTGGACAAGCTGGCCGGCAAATATCCGGGGCGCCCGCAAGTCGTGGCGTTGCGGGACCGCCTGGCCGGGCAGATGGCTGCTCGAAAGGCAGAGCCAAAACCGCCCGCTCCGCCTCCAGCGGAGTCTCCTGAGCCGCCTCCATCACTCCATTTGGCTGAAACTGCGAGTGACTTTTTCAAGCTGGAAACGGCGAAACCGCCAGCAGAGCCAGTAGCAGAGGCTTCCGAGGTTGCGCAGGCCATTGTGCCCCAGAGCGAAGCGGAATCCGCCGAAGTTCCGTTGCTTGCGGAAGCAGATCGGCCGGACCAAGCGGAGGAGGCAGCGGACGCAGCGGACGCAAACGCAGTCTCTCAACCGCCCCAGCCGGGAGACACTTCGGTTCTGGGAGGCTTGGCAGAAGATTTGGAGAAGTCATGGGATGACGCAGAAGAATCCGCAGGGGCGGAGTCTCCACCGCAGCCTGCGCGGTGGACCCTGGAGAATTCCGCGCTTGATGACTTGGCACGCGATTTGGAGATGACGTTGGGCGAATCCGCGGGATCGGCGGGCCCTGGGGCAGCCGGGTTCCCAGCCGGAGGCGAAGCGGGCCCCTCACTTTTTGATTCCTCATTAGAGGAACTCCTGTCAGAATTGAGTGCGGGCGAGGAATCTGCTCCCGCTGACGACACCCCACAGACCCATTACAATCTGGGAGTCGCGTTCCGCGAGATGGGTCTTTTGGATGAAGCGATTGGCGAATTCCAGAAGGTCGTGAAGGGCACAGCAGGCATGGATTCCGCGCCGAGAATGCTTGAGGCTTGCTCGTTGCTCGGCATTTGTTTTATGGAAAAACAAATGCCTGAGATCGCCGTCCGGTGGTTGACCCGTGCCCTCCGGTCGCCGGGTCTCAACGAAGAAACCACCATGGCCCTGACCTACGACCTAGCGGCGGCCTACGAACAATCCGGCGATGGAAGAACCGCTCTGGAAAAGTTTTCCGAGGTTTATAGTCTGAACATCGACTATCGAGACGTCGCGGAAAAAATTCAATCGCTGCACTCGAAGCGCGCCTGAGTTCCCCCGCGATCCAGGGTGCTTGCACGAGTGGTAGCCGCGGCACGGAGTTTGTGCCGTGGGCTGTTGGATTGCCAAAGGAAAAGCCCACGCGCGCAAATCGTGCCGTGGCTGCCGTCTACCCTGGAGGTGTCTCATCTACGGTGCTTTCACCTGGACAGCATCCCAGTGCGTCATTTAGTCTCCCATCCCATTATGAAATGGTTGGTCATCGCGGTGCGTATCGTCTTCTACTTCGTCCTGGGGGTGGCGCTTCTTTACAGCCCTTGGATTCCACTGTGGACGCATAATTTTTTTGTAGCTCATTACAATTGGGTCGCGGCCGCTTGCCATAACAATTACCTTCGCGGGGCCATTTCCGGCCTCGGTCTGACGGACATCTGGATGGCATTTGACCAGATCCGGCGCTCCGGCCACGCCGCCGAACGGGACGCCGCGCGCTATCCTGGATGATTCGTAAAATGTTGGGCATTTCCGGAAAGGCGGGGTTTTAAGCCCACCAAAAGCCTGCGCTTCCGTCGTGCCCTTATCTCGCGTCCGGGTTCCACAGAGTCGAGGGCAACCTTGGCCCCGGCTCCACTGCATGGGAAAATGCGTCCATCATTCAGGCTTTGTTACATAACCGGCCCGGACAGCCTTCATACCCGCTCCCTGGAAATGATCCTGCCTGAAGCGGTCGAGGCGGGCATAGACTTGATCCAAATCCGCGCCAAGAATTTCGATACGCGCCGCCTCATGCGTCTGGCGGAGTGTGCCATTGCGCATGCCCAGGGAACGCCGTCGCAGGTGGTCATCAACGATCGTTTGGACGTGGCTTGGGGATTGGGCGCGGCAGGCGTTCATCTGGGCAATCATT
Organism: Terriglobia bacterium; assembly: GCA_050745285.1. GTDB lineage: Bacteria > Acidobacteriota > Terriglobia > UBA7540 > UBA7540 > RH2-MAG17b. The sequence continues at coordinate 3,517 of JBOGJX010000134.1, read as the reverse complement.
CAATGCCCGCGCGCAGGGTTCGGGCGATCACGCCCAAGAGTTTCATGGTGGGTGTCTCCTGTCATTCGCTCGAAGAAGCGCGGGCGGCGGAATTGGCGGAGGCGGATTATATTCTCTTGGGGCCGGTTTTTGAAACGCCCGCGAAACTCGTTTATGGGCCGCCCCTCGGTCTCGATAAATTTCATGAGATTGCCGCGCGTGTGAAGACGCCCATTCTGGCTCTCGGGGGAATCACGCTGGGCCGCGTGAAGTCGTGCCTTGAAGCTGGAGCGGCGGGTATTGCTGCAATCCGGTTGTTCCAGGAAGCGCCTTCGCTCAGCCAGCGAGTGGCGGAGCTCCGCGCGCAATTTCCGGCATAACAGGATGCTGAAAAGCCCCGCAAACGTGTCATCTGAGGAGCCAAAGGCGAGGAAGAATCTCCAAAAAGCGGTCAGCGATCAGCAAATGCTCAAACGCGAGCTTGCTGATTGCTGACGGCTGATAGCTCCCTATAGACGTGCCCGGATGAACCATGCCAGCCGCCAATCAGGCCATGCCACCATTCCGCCGCCATCCACACCTTTATGAGATCAATACCTGGGCTTGGTTGGAAGACCTTTCCGCACGCGAGGACCGGCCGATCACGCTCGGCTCTGTGCCTGACGAGGAGTGGGATCATCTCAAAACCCCGGGTTTCGATTTTGTCTGGTTAATGGGGGTCTGGAAGCGGAGCATTCGCGGAAGAAGAATCATGCGCACGGATCCCGCATACTTCACTTCCTACGATGAAGCGCTGCCGGGCTGGTCCATCAGCGACGTTGTGGGTTCTCCCTACTCCATCCAGGCTTACACGCCGGACCCGCGCATCGGCAGTTGGAAGGACCTGGACGCAGCGCGCAATAAGCTCAACGCGCGAGGCATGAGGCTGATCCTGGACTTTGTACCCAATCACACCGGGCTGGATCACCCCTGGATCACCGCGCACCCGGAATATTATATCCAGGGGAAGCTTGAGGATTTCCGGCGCGAGCCGCCTGCCTATTTCCTTTCCGAAGGCGCTGGTGAAGGCGAGCGCCCGGCCGTCTTCATCGCGCGTGGCAAGGATCCTTACTATCCCGCCTGGCCTGATACCGCGCAATTGAACTATTTCCACCCGGCCGTCGGCGAAGCCATGCTCGGTGTTCTTCGGACCATCGCCGCGCACGCGGACGGCGTCCGCTGCGACATGGCCATGCTTGTTCTGAATGACGTCTTTGCCCAAACTTGGGGAAAACATCTTGGCGGCCTCGCGCCCCCGCGCGATGAGTTCTGGCCAGCCGCGGTGGCCGCCTTACCGGGATTCGTCTGGATGGGCGAAGTCTATTGGGACATGGAATGGCGCCTGCAGCAACTCGGCCTCAACTTTACCTATGACAAGCGGCTCTATGACCGGCTGCGGTGCGCGTCTCCGCAGGCCGTGCGCGGCCATCTTTCGGCGGACCTCGCTTATCAGAGCCGTCTGGTCCGATTCCTTGAAAATCATGATGAGCCGCGCAGCGCCGCGGTGTTTGGCGCTCAAAAATTGCCAGCCGTCGCGACACTCGTTGCCACGCTGCCGGGGATGCGCTTCTATTACCAGGGTCAATTGGAAGGACAAAAGATACACCTGCCCATTCCGCTTGACCACGCCGCCCGAGGTTCTCACGATCCTGCGAACCCGGAAATTCAGGCCCTTTATGCGAGGCTATTGGCGATCACGCGTGAGGACGCGTTTCATGCGGGCGATTGGCGCCTTCTCGAAGTTCGTCCGGCGGGTGACTCTACTTTTGAGAACCTGATTGCCTATCAATGGCGGCACGGCGGAACCCTGAAGGTTATTGCGGTGAATCTAGGCTCCGCCGCCTCAGCCGGCAACCTTGTGTTGGATAGCTTGATTGAGACCTCCGGCCGCATCGTATTTCAAGACCAATTGAATGCGAAGAGCTACGAATGGCAGGGGAAGGACCTCGCACGGAGCGGCCTCTACGTCCGGCTCGAGGCCTTCCGCAGCCATGTGTTCGATGTCGCGCCGCAGTGAGCAACTTCAGAGTAGGTCCCATGCGCCTGCGGAGCGCCACTTGGGGATGAAAATGACGTAGGTGCGCCGCTTGCTGCGCCTGAGGGCACGCCATGGCGTGCCCCTACAAAGAACGCCTTAACGCATGTATTTTCAGCAGCCCGTTTGGCTATTTTCATAGCGCCGTTGAGAACACTTCCGGCGAATTAAAATCGCCGCTGCGCCCATCGAGAGAGGTTTTTCAGCAATCTGCTGAACTTTCTTTGCAAGGACGCGCCTTCAGTCCCGTTAATCAACTCCCAGGACATGATAGGAGTAATCGCGCAAGTTCTCCCAGCTTCCCTCGCATACGGTGTTTCTGCCATCTACCCAGATCCCGCCCGCCAGCAAAAGCCGTGAAGGAAATCTCATAAGCGCGCCGGGCCTGGGATTCGTTTTGCTCTGCCCGCTGCCGCTCGCCGACGGAGTGTTCCAATTGGGCGATACGAAAGAACCCCAGCCCCAGTTTCAGCTCAACTTGCATGAGATCGACGCGCTGGCGCCTTGCTAGAGTTTGCAATTTGCGAAGGGTCTCCGAATCATCCACTAGCCCCATCGGGAACGTGAGTTCTTGCGCCATGGTTCTAGGCCCCCTTTCGCTGGGTCTTAGTGAGTGCGCGCGAATAACTTGAACAGGTTTAGTTAAAAGAGGGCAAACGAAGTAGTTTCAAGGGTGGCGCATACATTGCCTTCAACGTATGCGCCATGATTGTAATCGCCGTGCCTGTGCGCTGGCGAATACATAAAAATCAATGTATGCGCCACCCTTGAGAAATGTTCGAGTTAACTATGCGCGCCGCCCTAGGCGGGAAAGTCTCACCCATCGAGGTCAAATCCAACCTGGCTTCGTGCGCTATGACAATTTGGGAACAGCATTGACCGTTCCCGTCCTGGTCCACGGCGTGACGGTGACGGGGATCTCATTCACGCGAAGCCAGTAGGAGGTGACTCGTATAAATACTTCCTCATACTTGTCAAGGTCCATGGGTTTCCGAATGTAACTGTTGGCGCCCTCTCGATAACACCGGCACACGTCGTCCGGCTCATCCGACGAGCTGATGACAACCACCGGGACGGGTCTGGTGCGAGGATCGCGCTTAAGGGTCCGCAGAACTTCGAAGCCATCCACTTTCGGCAGCTTCAAATCTAAGAGAACCAGCCGGGGCAAGCGTGACGGAAGCCAGTCGTTTGAACCATCTTCTCTGCCGAAGAAGAAATTCAAAGCCTCCTGGCCATCGCGGGCCAAATAAGCTTTGGAGTCCAAGCCGGTCTGAGCCATAACCCCCATCAGCAATTCTTGATCCACCACATGGTCTTCGGCCACGAGTATCTCAGCACTTCCGCAGTTGGTCATAACACCTCAGTCTCATCCTTTCGCCGAAAATTCGACTTGGAAGGGCACGGTTTTAACCGTGCCGGAAACGCCCTCACCCACCACTCCGTGGTCCCCCCTCTCCCCAAGGG
>JBOGJX010000133.1:0-10375 GCA_050745285.1 Terriglobia bacterium | reverse complement strand
CGCCTACTCAGCGCACCGCCCTTGAATTCATCACCGACCGCCTTTACAACAATGCCCGGCCTCTTTACGGCGAGCCCGGAACGAACTGGGTGCGGGTGATTTACTCCGCGCGCACCGTTTCCAGCCGCCTGCCGCTCCTCACCCACTGGTTTGAAACCGAAGTCACGCATGACGGCCCGCGCGCGAGCTTTGCCATTCCATACGCCAATTACCTGAAGATTCACTACAAAGACCGCACCGTAATGCCCGGCAACGAAGTGGATGGCTGCGAGCCGGACATCAGCCCCTTTGAGATTGCCGACCAGAGCTGGCAGACGTTTAACTTTCTCTATCAGCACACCCATGACCCGCAGTGGCTCACCGAACGCGATATGGTCGTGCGGCTGGCCGTGCCCTACGTTCCCAAAAACATGATTGACCTGAACTGGAAAATCCAATTCCTGGCGACCATTGGGCGCGAGAAATACTCCGCGCAGCTCGACGCGCTTATCAAGCAGCTTTACCGCTACCAGGAATCGGATGGGATGTGGCCCTATCCGTTCGACAAGACCCGCAAAACAGCGGACTTTATTTCTTACCACTCCATATATGCGCTGGCCCTGGCGGGACACCGGCCCGAGACAGACCCCAACATGGCGCGAGCGGTGACCGCATGTCTGAGAGCGCAGCGCACGGAAGGAGACTGGGAAGGCGATCCCGTCTATCAGGGCTTCAACACGCCATTTCGCGCCACGGAATTTGCCGTGATGGCGCTCTCTCAACTCTATCCGGGGCCGGACAAGCGCCCTCTCAGCGCGAAGGGCTGGGACGATGCGTTCCCGGCGGCGCCCACCCACTTGGCTACGGACGATCTGCCGCGATTGCTCGCGCAGCTTGACCAGTTCTGGGATTTGGCTCCCCCGTCCGTGCTCGAGCAAATCCGCCAGGTGCTAGCCGCCAGCCCCCAGCCGCTCGCCAGGGAAGCCGCGGCCCGCGCCCTGGGGCACATGGCCGATTCGGGCGCCGTTCCGGTCCTCACGCACGCGCTGGGAGACCAAAGCAAGATAGTGCAGACCACGGCAGCTTGGGCGCTGCGGAAGATTCTCACGCGGCGGCCCGCTGTGGCAGCGCAGGGAAGCTCGATGCTTGCGACCGCGCTGCGTTCGCCGGATGCACGGGTACGCTGGGGAGCCACCCGGCTCTTCAATCAGCATTTCAGAAGTCTGACCGTCCATCCGGCGTTGCTCGCCGCCTTGACCGCTGACCTGAATGATCCCGTGCCCTACATCCGCTTTCAGGCGGCTGGCGGTTTGTGGCGCTGGTACTACTGGCAGGTGGATCATCCCGCCGTGCGCAACGGTATTGTGGAGGCGCTTGCCACTCGCCTGGGCACGGAACGCGATCCGATGGTGCGTCGCGGGCTGATGGAAAGCGTCTACGACGATCTCGATGAGAACACCGGCTACATGGCGGCGTGGATCAAGACAGCCGCCACTAAAGAGGATCAGGAACGCATCGAGAAGGGATACGAAGAGGTCGTCCGCGGCCAGGCGGAGGCGCTCGCACGCGCTATTCGCAAGTCACCTCCGGCGGGCCGCATGGCTATTCTCAACGCGATGTGGGATTTTCACATTCGCCACTACGCGCTCCCTGCGCTCAAGCCCGGCCAGGTGGCGATCGGGCTGCCTAAAGTCCTCACACAATACGTCGAGGGCGTGCCCAATCTTGACCAGCCCGGCTACGTATATCCCCCTTATCAGGAGACAGCCAACTTCAAGTACGACCCACACAACAGTTTCTATCAGACCCGGGTTGGCAATGACAGCGATCTGATCCATTTCTTCCGCAGCTCCGGTCCTGAGTTGGAAGCGGCATTGATCGATTGTCTTAACGGCGCGAGCAGCGATATGAAGATTGAGGTGATGAAGGCGGGCAGCACGCTTGAAGGCGCTGGCGACCAGCGTTTCGCGCTTGCCACGCTCAAGCTCACGCTCGATCCTGACCCGCAAGTGCGCGAGACCGTGAGCTACGTCTACAAGGATGGACAGCGGGGCATTCTGAACATCAATTCTCCAGATGTTCCGAACCCCAGCCTCGTGAAAACCATGGTCGAGATTTTGCAGCAGGGTGATCCGAGCGCCCGCGCAGTGGTGCTGCCTCTCCTTGCCAGCCTGCCCGATGGTTCACCTTGGGCCCGGCAAAGCCAAGTGGCGGAAGCCGTGGGCGCATTGCTCGCGCAAACGCCGCGGCCAAAGGATTACGCCATGGTCCTGACGGCAGCTTCATCTTTTGGAAGTCTCATCAGCAGCCCTGAGTTTCGGGACCGTGTGTTCCAGGGGCTTCATGACGCGGATGCTGGCGTGGAAAAGGCGGCGGTCGATATCCTACTCGAGCGGTTTGTGAGTTCTCCCGCGAGCGCGAGCCTGGTCGCGGAAGCCTTTAGCCGGCTCGGAAGCAAGCAGCGGACCATTCTGATCAGCGAGGTTTCCGATCCGAAGTTCATGCGGCTCCATTTGGGCACGGCCAGCCTGGGCATTTCCCAGGATGCGGCGGGCCTGCTGGCCGGTAAATACGGATATTCACAATATAAGGCGCCAAATTTCCTCACCGATCCGGTTGTGCTGAAGGCGGTGATTGCGAGCCTCAGCGATCCGGATGCCAACGTGCGAGCCTCAGCCCTGGACGCGCTGCGTCGCGCCGATGGCATCGAGCAGCAGCCGGATTTTGTCGCGGCTCTCCACAAGCTCCAGAACGATCCTAATCCCCGGCTGCAATTGATCGCCGCGAATGTGCTCGGTGGTAAGAAGCTGGCGGACGCGCTTGGCGACGTCAAGGCCGGCTCGGTGCTCAATTACGACTACTTTGTGAAGCGCGTCGAGCCGATCCTGGCGCAAGCCGGGCCGGACTGCAAGGCCTGCGTCATCTGCCACGCCTCGCACGCTATTTTCAAGCTCACTGGGCCTGACGAACAGGGTAAGTTTCTGCCCTCCATGAGCGAGCAGAATTACAAATATGCCATGCGCGTGGTGGATATCAGCGACCCGCGCCACAGCCTGATTCTGGTGAAGCCAACCCATAAGCCGGAAACGGGGGGAAACATCAACGACTACTACGCCTCGCACAACGGGGGCCAAAGGTGGAAGGGGAACGAGGATAGCTGGCAATACAAAACGATCCTCGAGTGGATCGAAGGCGCCAGCCTCCGAACCGCCAAAACTCGCGGCAGTGGCGGATACTGAACGATTTTGGATTTCCCATTTTGGATTGGCCACACGAGCGCTGCTCGCCGCGCCCTGGGCAGAGGATATAGCGCAGAGTTTTGCTTTTAAAACTCTGCGGTTTTTCGCGCTGGCCAATCAAAAGCCATGGAGTTTTGAAAACAAAAATTTGCCCCAAGAATTTTGGTTAGGAGAGCGGAAGGGCACGGTTTCAACCGTGCCGCAAGGCGCTTCCCATTTTCGTTATCTTCCGACTGAATTCTCATGCTTTGCGGGTGTCGCCAAGCGACATGATCGACTGCCCTACAAATCTTTCTCCAACCCTGAGCCCTACTCTCGACCCGTAAAGGCAGCGCCTTGCTTGTCGACGCGCACGCCATCCCCCAAGTCCCTGCCGGAACTTTGAGACTGTTCGAGTTTGGCTGCATAGCCGCCGCGCCGCCCTTGGAATAGATCGTCTCCACAAGGTAGGATGCGCCGACGCGCCGGGGATCGATGAAGACCGCACGCCCAAAAAAGATTACTCCCGCTGTCGATTTCCTGCGTGTCGAACGTCGTACTGGTGGCGGAAGAAAAGCCAAAAACGCTGGGCTGGCGGCGGAAAGCAGATTTGCTGCCGCCCCGCGCAACTCATACTGATAAGGAGAATAAGTCATGCAATACGTCTTGTTGATCTACGATAACGAGAAGCGATTCAGTCAAGGATATCCTGAGGCCGAGCTCGGCGAATACAGGGCCTTCGGCAAGGAGTTCGCCGGAGCTATTAAGGGCGGCAACGCGCTTCAGCCCATCAAAACTGCCGCAACGGTGCGCGTGCGCGACGGCAAGCAGCTCACCACAGACGGTCCGTTCGCAGAGACCAAAGAGCAACTTGGCGGCTTTTACCTGGTGGAGGCTCGCGACCGCGACGAAGCTGTCGCCATGGCCGCGAAAATCCCGGCGGCGCGCTTCGGTTCGGTCGAGGTGCGGCCCATCATGACGTTTTCGTAGCCGGTAGCCACGATTCATCGTCCTGTTATTGATCGTGGGCCTTCCCCCATGGAGAAAAACCCAAGGTCAGGAAGGCGCTGACCGTGGCTACCACTACCACTAAAATTGAAGGTGAAGGAGGAATCCCATGTGTCCTGCGTGCATCGCAACCCTGGCGCTGATTGTCGCTGGCGCAACCTCGACAGGCGGACTAACCGCGTTCGCCGTGAAGAAGCTTCATGCCAAGAAGATTGAACCCGTTACTCAAATCAAAGGAGACCAAAATGGCTACGCCAAAGGAGAGTAAAACAGATCGACCAAGAGTCGTATCACAATCTGAATGGCTGACGGCTCGCACGGCGCTGCTTGCCAAGGAGAAAGAATCCAGCCGCCAGCGGGACACGCTCAGCGCCGAACGCCGCAAGCTGCCGATGGTGAAGGTCGAGAAAGAGTACGTTTTTGAAGGTCCGAATGGCCGCACGAAACTGCTCGATCTCTTCGGCAGCCGCCGCCAACTGATCATTTACAGCTTCATGTTCGCCCCGAACTGGGAGGAAGGCTGCAAAAGCTGCTCCCATCTCATGGACAATTCAGCAGGCAGCATCGTTCACCTCGCCGCCCGCGATACGTCCTTCGCGGTGGTCTCCCGCGCGCCGCTGGCAAAGATCGAAGCCTTCAAGAAGCGCATGGGTTGGGACTTCTTGTGGCTTTCCTCCGCGGGCGGCGATTTCAACTACGATTTTCACGTCACGCTCGATAAGGAATCGGGCAGCGTTGAGTATAACTACGCTAACGCCGTGGATCTGGTGAAGGCGGGCAAACTCTGGATGGATAAGGGCGAGCTGCCCGGCCTGAGCGTCTTCCTTCGCGATGGAGATGACGTCTTTCATACGTACTCGACGTATGGGCGCGGCCTGGACCTGTTTCTCAACACCTATAACTTCCTGGACGTGACACCGTTTGGCCGCCAGGAAGAAGGACAGCAGATACAAGGCTGGATTCGCCACCACGACAAATACCCGGCATAACAAGGAGATCCACAAAGCGCGAAGCGACGCGAACCGGATAGGAGGGCGCGATGAAGATGAAGAGTAACGCAATGGAACGGAAGACGATGGGATCCGATCCCCGCTTTGCGCTGGTTGTGGATGCCTTCGCTGGAGACCGCAGGGTCAGCCACGGCGGCAGCAAGGGTTTTGGGTCTGGCGCGCTCAAGGTGAAGGGCAAGATTTTTGCCATGATGTCATCGAAAGGCGAGTTCGTGGTCAAGCTTCCCAAGAAACGAGTTGAAGAGCTGGCCGCATCCGGTGCGGGCGAACCTTTCGATACCGGCCGGGGAAGGCTGATGAAGGAGTGGTTGGTGGTTCGGGAGGAAAGCGTAAACTGGGTTGAACTCGCCAGGGAAGCTTGTGATTTTGTGAAGCGTTGCAAGTAACGCCGACGGAGTCGTAGAACCATATGGGGAGAAATCTTTCATGAAACCCACGTTGCTTTACCGGATTGCCTCAATCGTGTTCATTCTTATTGCGGTGACGCACACCATTGAACTGCTCAATCCGAAACAGCCTTCGCCCGCGGTTGCCGCGGTGCGCGCCGCCATGGATAGCGTTCACTTTCAGTCCGCGGGGGCCAGCCTGAGCTACGGGGAGATGTACATCGGGTTCGGGCTTTTTGTAACCGCCTATTTGCTCTTTTCGGCTTTCCTGGCATGGCACCTGGGCGGCTTGGCCCAGAACAATCCTCAGGCGATCGGAGCCCTGGGCTGGGCCTTTTTCGCGGTTGAAATAGCGTGTTTGGTCTTAGCCTGGATCTATTTTTTTGTGGGGCCGGTCGTGGCTTCCGCGCTTGTGGCCGTTTGCCTGGGCTGGGCCGCGTGGCTCATCAGGAGTGAAGCAATGCTTAGCGCCTCTCCGAGCGGCGGTAGTAGGTAGCAGGGGAAGTTACAATCAACGGAAGGAGGTTGTGATGCGTTACATGTTGTTGGTATACACGAATGAACAAGCGAGAGGATCGCTTTCACCCGAGGAATGGCAGAAAGGCGTTGCGCGCGCGCGCGCGCTGATTGATGAAGCAAGCAAGCGTGGTGTCTTCAGAGGCGCGGACCCGCTGCAACCCACCAGCACCGCAACGACCGTCCGCGCGAACAATGGTAAGGTGTTAATTACCGATGGCCCATTCGCGGAAACCAAGGAGCAGCTTGCCGGGTACTTTATCTTCGATTGCAAAGACCTCGACGAAGCGCTCGAATGGGCGGCGAAGATTCCCGCCGCGTGCGGTGGCGCGCCTGGCTGCGTTGAGGTGAGGCCTATCCGGGAGATGCAGCCCTCCATCGAATGATGGGAAAGTAAAGCTGGCAGGGTGTGGATGGATGATCTGAGTCAAACTGTGGAGTCGGTGTTCCGGCAGGAGTCAGGGCGAATCATTGCCAGCCTGATCAGGATTTCAGGCTCATTCGATCTGGCTGAAGAGGCAATGCAGGACGCGTTTGCCTCGGCGCTGTCGAGCTGGCCTGCGCAGGGTCTACCGGACAATCCACCCGCCTGGATCACGGCCGTCGCACACCGGAAGCTGATCGATTATGCCCGGCGGGAAAGCACCCGGCGCGGCAAAGAGGATGAACTCCTTCGCGAAACGGAAATGGCGCGGCGCGATGACGAGCCGTCCAGCGATACGGATGAAATGAACTTTCCTGACGATCGCTTGCGCCTCATGTTCACCTGCTGCCACCCCGCGCTGAACGCCGAGGCCCAGGTTGCGCTGACCTTGCGCACGCTGGGCGGCCTGACAACGCCGGAAATCGCCCGCGCCTTTCTCGTACCAGAAACGACCCTGGCGCAAAGGCTGGTCCGGGCCAAGCGCAAGATTCAGGACGCGGGAATCGCCTATGAAGTGCCTCCTGAGCGCCTTCTGCCTGAGCGCCTGGGTTCCGTTCAGGCCGCCATTTACCTGATTTTCAACGAGGGTTACACAGCTACGGCTGGGGACAGCCTGATCCGGCGCGAGCTATGCACTGAAGCCATTCATCTGGGGCGGACACTCTGCGAATTGATGCCGCGGGAGGGAGAGAATCTTGGATTACTGGCGCTTATGCTCTTGCACGATTCACGGCGGGACGCGCGCGTCAACCGCCAGGACGAGCTGGTGCCCCTTGAGGAGCAGGACAGATCATTGTGGGACCACGATCGGATCCGGGAAGGCTTAGAGCTTGTCGAAAGAGCTCTGCATTTAGCCAGAACCGGGCCTTATCAGTTGCAGGCTGCCATCGCCGCTCTTCACGCGGAGGCGCAAACGGCCGCAGATACCGACTGGCGGCAGATCGCCGCGCTCTACGGGGAGTTGGCGCGCGTTTATCCCTCCGTCATCGTGGCGCTGAATGGCGCGGTTGCAGTGGCCCTGAGTGAAGGACTTGAGACCGGCCTCGGATTGATCGACGAACTTGGATCGTCAGGCGATCTTGACTCATACCATCTGTATCACGCCGCGCGAGCTGACATTCTGCGGCGTCTTGGCCGTTCGCAGGAGGCGGCAGAAGCATATCGCCGGGCGCTTGCGCTAACCGGTAACGCGGTCGAGCGGCGCTATCTCCGCCGCCGGCTCGCAGATCTGGCAACAGATGCGTAGGAACGCTCTCCCGGAAGTCGACGCGTAAGCCATTTATAAGCAGCGACTATTCACGGCTGAATACGCGCCGGCTTTCTGACATCACAAATAGCCGATTTCGGCTATAAAAGCTCAGAATGACAGGCAAAATAGGCTCTTTCAGCAACCTGCCAAAAACGGCCGTGAATACTTCAGCCCGCTACGGCTCAAAGGGTGGAGATGTTACGCGGCCAATGCTGTGGCTGCTCTGATAAGCGTCGAGCTTCTCAATGAAATCAGCCCACATACGCTTGGAGTCGATCCCCGTAATCCAGGTGATCGTCTTTTTGGTCTGAATGTGGGCGAAACTCATATCGTTCTTCAGTACAGGCCGGGGATAAGTTGCCTCTGTCGTCAGACCCTCCGCGTAAGCCAACACGACGGTGTCCCAAATCACCCAGGGTTTGGAAAGATCATTTATGCGGAGAGGCTTTACGAAACGGTAGTACCACGCCTGATATTCCTCCCAGAGCCAGAGGCCGATGGACCCGTGCGTGCTGATCAGGTTCCTGGCCTGATCTAGCGTAAGCGAGAGGTTAGCGCGGCATACGTCGCCACAACCAATGACGACGGGAACATTTGATTGGAGGATCACCTGCCACGCCGTAACATCGTTAGCCAGGTTGAATTCCTCGCCTCCGTTGGGCCAACCCTTAAATCCCATGGCAACAATGCGAATCCGGTCAACAATCGTTGGATCTTCGATGATGGCCGAGGCCACGTCCGTTGCGGCCCCGATGGTAAGCACCGTCAAACGATCACTGCTCGAAAAGCGTTTTGAAGTCTTGATGATGAATTCCACCCCTGCATTTAGCCGCAGCGTGTGCGCGTCCTTGAGAGGGAAACTCGCTCCTTCAAAAAGAGGCGGGTGGACTGCCATCCCCAGATGGTTTTCAACAACATTGCGAAGAACCAGGTAGGTTGTGTGGGCGGAGGGCGGAGGAAGCGTCGGAGCATGAGCGGAGACAACCCCCAGCACATCGAATTGGGGATTGACCATCATGTAAACGATGACCCATTGATCGTCGATCTCATTGCCGACGTCCGTCGAAAGAATCACCGGAATTTTGGCCGCAGCCAGCACAGAGCAGGCGCAACAAAGAAAGAATGCGCGAATTATCGTTTTTATGGGGTAGATCGAAGAAAATCTATCCATGGCAGCCGCCTCTTTCACCGGTTGATTTCTCGAACAGAGCCTTGCCAAGGTCTTTTGCCAATCATCCTCCAAGAGTTGCGAAACTTGATGCGAATGAGCCAAGTGTTTCGTTGTGTTTTTGCGGCTCTGCCGTGGGATGCGCAGCGTCAGTCTGAGCCGGGCGTTGTTAGATATCTCCCTTACGGAACTGCTCCAGCGAGTAATCGCAGGAGTGGCAAACGATCGGCATCATGTCCCTTTACTTATGCGCATCCGTATAGCAACTTGCACGGTTACGACCTCCGGCCTTCAACGACGATGATGTACCGATCGATGGGCGGGTTCGTAAGGCGCTGGGTCAGACCGCTCGGCTGAGGCCACTTGATTTCAACCCAGTCAAGGTGAGTTCGCGCTCCCATGCCGAGCACCACGCGGGGATCATGCGAAGCAAGGTAACTGCCTCCGCCCACCTTCATCACGCTCCTCTTGAAATCACCGGATTGCCAGGTGATGCGGGCGCCCACCGCGTCCCGGTTGCATTTTTTGCCGATGAGATGCAGGCCGAGCCAGTGGTTCCCACGGGCGCCTTCGTTGCGCAGCAGCATCGGCTGGCCATTATTCACGGCGACAAGCACGTCCATGGCGCCGTCATTGTCAAAATCGCCGACGGCCATCCCGCGCGCGGCAAAGCGCTCGGTGAAAAGCGGTCCGCCCCTCGTGCTCACGTTCTCGAACGCGTGCTGGAAGCCGCCACCTGTGTTCCGGAACAGGAGCAGCGGCTCGCGGTACGTCACCGCGCTATACTGCTCCCCAATTTTGTCGTCGGGATGGCCGTTGGCGATAAAAAGATCGATATTCCCGTCGTTATCGTAATCAAAAAATTTCACGCCCCAGCCGCTCATCATGTAGGTTGTCATGCCAATTCCATTCGAGATTGCCACATCGGCGAACGTCTCATCGCGGTTGTTGTGGTACAAAGAGTACATTTCGTGGTCGACGTTATCTACAAAGAGATCCATCCAGCCGTTCTGGTCGTAGTCAGCCGAATCGACTCCCATGCCGGAGCGCGCCACGCCGTCCGGGCTATAAGCCACGCTCGCTTGAAGCCCAATTTCCTCAAACTTGCCGCTCCCGCGGTTCGCGAACAGGAAGTTGGCCACCGTGTCGTTGGAGACGAAAAGGTCCATTCGGCCGTCGTTGTTGATGTCGGTAGCGACCACGCCCCAAGCCTTGCCGGGCACACTGGCGATTCCCGATTCCTTGCTGACGTCTGTAAAAGTTCCGTCGCCATTGTTGCGAAAGAGCCAGCTCGGCATGGGAGCGTAGACGCTCGGAATGCAGTACCGCACCCCGATCTCACGATCACCGCAGATTTTGTTCTTTTTCTTGCTGTAGTCAACAAATTGGCAGACGAATAGATCCAACTTCCCATCAT
>JBOGJX010000132.1:0-3395 GCA_050745285.1 Terriglobia bacterium | reverse complement strand
TCATCCTTGAAACCACCCCGCGTGTACCAGCTCACCAGACGGCCGTAATAATCCGCCACCTCCTTCATGCTTGGGTCGCGGAGTTCGGTTCCCTGTTCGTAGTCCCATGTGGCCTGATCCGGGTCGGCGGGGTAGGGCACAGGCTTTGGCGTCTTAAACATCCACTGAGGAATCGTGCTGAAGTTGATGATTGCCGGATGACCGGCGGTTGCATTCATGAAATCTTCTGTCATCGGATCGATGAGCGAAAAATCCCAGGAGGTCTTGCCGTTTGCAGGAGGTTCCAACTCGGCGACTCCGAGCTTGGGATACGGAACCCAAGGCACGTAGCGCACGTATTCGGCGCCGAGGGCATGGAGGGCTTGAAAGACACGGTCGTGAATCGCGGAGCCGCGGCGCAGCGGTGGATTCACCACCACTTGCAACGTCGGCGTGGCTTTCGATACCCCGGTAACGTGATCCCAGTGGATTTCAACTTGACACGCTTGGGGCGTGCCCGGTGTGCTTGAACTCTGCCCGGTCTTGTGGCGGGCACAGCCTGTAAAGCCCAGCAAGCACAGTCCCAGCGCCAGCGGAAACAGCCGCCATAAAATGGTCTTTCTCATTGTGATTCCTCCCTGTGGACAACGAACGTGTCTATGTATCGTGCAATCGGATTCCTCATAAGCGGCTGGTGCCCTGTCTCGGAAGCTCGTTGTCGAAACTGCGTCAGACCTGCGAGGTATGTTTGCAGCCGGGAAGGGCGGGGTTTTAACCCCGCCGTCTGAGGCGCAGATGGGCTCGGCTTTAGCCGCTGAAGCAACATAATGGGTTTGGGACTACCCTTGGTTTCAGGGGCTAAAGCCCGCATTTTCGCTCCGAAGCCAACGGCGGGGTTAAAACCCCGCCCTTCCGCGCCGGAAAACTTGACTCATTCTCATCAAGCTTTGCAACTCTAGGAGTCTAAAAGAAGAGCTTCAGCCCAAATTGGACCTCTCTCGGAGGGATCAGCAAGCCGCCAATCCTGCCGAATCGTCCAGGAATCAGCGAGCCGCTGGGTCGCCCGAACTGGGCATGGTTCCAGGTGTTGAAGAACTCCGCGCGGAACTGTGTAGAAAAACGCTCACTGATGCGAGTGTCTTTGATGAGTCCCATGTCCCAGTTGTTGATCCCTGGAGCCTCGATTTGGTTCCTACCCGCGTTTCCCTCGATATGTCTCCCGTTGGCACAAGGTGTGTAAGATGGGCAGCCGGGAAAAACAAACGAGTTGATATTCAGCCAGTTGTCCAGGGTCCGGTTACTGGAGTAAGCTGGCCCGATTTTGTTGGGCACGGCGGTGCTGAACGGTCCTATATTCATCCAGTTGCCGGGCAGGGTAACTGTCATATATTGTCCGGAAGAGAAGGTCGTGATTCCTGTCACCTCCCAGCCGCTCAGCAACATGCCGCTCAGACCTGAGGCGCCTGTTAGGAAGTGTCTTCCTCGGCCAAAGGGCAAATCGTAGGTGTAGCTGAAGACGGCGCGCTGCGGGGTGTTGTAGTCGCAATTTCCTTTATCGTAGACGTTATAGTCGCCTGACGTCATGGAAAAATCGTCAGTGTTGCCAATATCGATGCACTTGCTGTAAGTATAGGCGGCGAGCAAATAAAGCCCTGCCGATGTTCGCTTTTCGATTCGCGCGGTAAGGGCATTGTAACGGGACCAGCCGCCGTTGTAACCTAGCAGAATTCCGCTGAGGCTCGGATAGGGCACACGCTGATTCAGTGGGACCGTGCCCGTGGGGTCGAAGGCGCCGGCGTTCTGGTTGCGGCGCTGGGGAAGCTCCACCCCGCGATTACCCACGTAGCCGATATCCGCCAGCCAGTTTTTCCCGAGCATGTGCTGAAGATCGAGATTCCATTCCAGGACATAGGGGGTCCGGTTCATGTTGTCCAGGGTAAAGGGAAAGGCTGTCCCTCCGGCAGCGCTCGGCGGAGGAAAGACGTTTTCCAGCGACAGCGTGGGCGCTACTGGGTTCGAAGTGAGGGATTGGGTGGAATAATACCTGGGAACGTTCACCAAAAACTGCAACTCGTTCCAGTTATCCGTAGCATAGAAGGAGCCGAAAGCGCCACGAAGGACGGTATTTTTGACAAAGCCGGGCG
The DNA here is from genome assembly GCA_050745285.1 of Terriglobia bacterium. Taxonomy (GTDB): domain Bacteria; phylum Acidobacteriota; class Terriglobia; order UBA7540; family UBA7540; genus RH2-MAG17b. The sequence goes on along the minus strand of JBOGJX010000132.1, from coordinate 1,272 downwards.
AATATGCGAACCCAAAGCGCGGAGACACGTTGCGATAATCCGGATTAATGATTCCGTTGCGCACCTGATGCAAGTCTGAATATTCTACCTGCTGAGTGGCCGGGTTGAACCAGGCGGTTCGATTATATTTGTCGTAGGGCGGGTTGGCGTATTCGTATCGAATTCCCATGTTGAGCGTGAGGTTTGGAACCACCCGCCAATCGTCCTGAAGATAGACCCCCCAGTATGTGGTGCGCAAATCCTGGGCGGAATTACCGACGGCAGTACTGGCGGTAAATGGAATGCCCAGCAGCATATCGCCCAGAGATGAGCCGGTGAATTGTCCGGTAAAGCTAAAGTTTGGAATGCCGCTGAAGTCGGTAATCTGGAAAAACCTCTCGCGCATGATGTCAAGGCCGGTTTTGAGGTTGTGGTTGCCGCGCACGATGCTGAGGTTATCGACCGCTTGGAAGTCCTGGTCGATGGAGCCAATGGATTCGGAAGCGGAGCCGATGGTGCTGAAGCCGGGCATGCCTGCGTCCGGCACACCGAAATCGAATGGATTGAGCGATGTGTTCGTGAACCCGAAAAGGCTCGTCGCGTAGTTTGGTCCGAGCGCACCTTGTGAGACAAGAAAGGTCTTGCCCCGGTTATATCCGAACCGTGCCTCGTTAACAATGGTGGGAGAAAAGATGTGACTTTCAGTAATGGATGCCACTTGGCTCCTCATCGGGTAGCTGCGCCCCGCCAAGGGCATGACGGACGGCGCAATGTGGGGCACATCGTGAAAGGAATAGCTCACGTGCATCTGATCCCGGGATCTCAGCGTTTCATCAACGCGGACGTTGGCATCGTTGAAATCATTCCGAATGGTGGGAGAGGCAGCATAATTAAAGAGTGGGGTCGTGGCCGAATTGACCGCGCTCGAAATATTGGGTGTGGGCGTGAACGCATGCCATTTCTGCGCCCGCGGATCCAACATGCCTGATGGGATCACATTTCCGGGGAACGCCTGCTTCGTGAATGGGTTTATCACGTTCACGCAACGACTTGATCCAGGATTCGCCTGGCAAAATGAAGAGTTTGTGGGAAAGATGCCCGTGCCGGCAGAATTGTCCGCGAGATCTCCGGTCCATTGCGCAGGGCTTGGCACCAACGCCTGACCCGTTTCGCCGGTGCGAGAGCGGAATCCTTCATAGCTCAAAAAAAAGAAGGTTTTGTCATGGCGAATGGGCCCGCCCAGGGTACCGCCAAAATCGTTCTGAGCGTAGTGCGGAATCGGGAGGTTCTGGG
>JBOGJX010000131.1:0-14563 GCA_050745285.1 Terriglobia bacterium | reverse complement strand
ACCTGCGCCTTTCAGGTCCGCGGCTTTCCTGGCAGGTGAAGGCCGGCACCGGTTAGATTCGCGCTTTCGGATCCGAAGGCAAATTCACCCGGTCAATCGCCAATCCGCAATGCCGTTCTTGTTCCCGGGCGCTCACACCTGAGTATTCGTTGACGCTGGACCATCGCCAGTCCTGGGCACTGCTAACCAGTCCCGTTTTGACCGGGTTCAGGTGAATATACTCCACCTTCTCGTTGTATTCCTTCACGCTGCGCAGGGCGCGATCAAAAAAGCGGCCCTGCCACAGTTGCCCTACTTCATCGCGCCGCCGGTTGATGAGTGTCATTGAGCTAATCTTTATGGATTTCACCACCTCGGAGATGGTGGCCGGATATGCCGGGGCGCAAATCGCGCGCCAGTGATCGGGAAGAAGCACCCAGGCAGTTAAAAAGAACGGATGGAGAAAACGCGCCCTTCGGAAGCTTTGAGCCAGGCCTTGGAAATCGGTGTCACGCAATTCGTTCCGGTGCTTGTAGAGCCGGACGGTGACGAAAAAGAAGCGATCGGAAAGAAAAGGGCGACGCAGCCGCGACACGGTGCCAGAATACAGCACCACCGAAATGATTGCGAGAAAATCCGCAGACCTGAAAGACGCAGGTCTGCGCTACTTCTTCTGCCCGGCTGGAGCGGGTGCGCAGCCAAGTGGGGATATGTGGCAGCAACCCGGCCGCGATGGAAAGTGTGGTATACAACCCGGCGTTCAGCCACGACCGGTACGGCAACATGACGCGCCAGCAGCGGGTAGCGCAGACCCAGGAAACAGGTCCGCGCTTGTTCGCCCGAATGGAAGCGCAGCAACGTTAGAAAAACACCGCTGGAGATACGTGGAATCGTTTGCTCAATTTCTCGATGTGGGTTTTGTTGAGGTCACGTTTCTTGTGCAAGACTTCGGATACGATGCTTTCAGAGCCAAAGATTGGGATCAGGTCTTTTTGGCGGAGATCATTGGCATCCATCAACGCGCGAAGGACTTCCACCGGGGAAGCATCAGGAATGGAATGATGCTCGTCCTCGTAGGCTTCGATCAAGGTCATCAGGACTTCGGCATACTTCTGTTCTTCACTCGTTGGATTGTCTTTGCTTGCCAGTTTGTCCAAGACAGACAGGTACTCATCATGTTGGCGCTTGGATGTGATCGACGTTGGCGCGCTAACTTCCAGCGCATATTTGTCGGATACGGCAATCATGACTTTTGCCACTCCTTCTCGTCGTATTCAGCGTGACTCAGAATGCGTCGGATATAAACCATTCTCCATTTGTACTTGATGGCCGCAATCAGCCTGCACTTGTTGTGGCTTATATCGAACACCACAAACCGGCCGGCCACGTCTGAGTTTCTCCAACTGTTCCGAACGTCCGCAAAGTTCTTCCAATCGGCGTTCTTCGTTATCTTGTACCACGCGTTTAGGGATACACCCCATTCGCTGTGCTTGGCGGTCGCTTCTCTAATCGCCTTCCGGCTGACGATCCGCATGAAGAATCTTCGCATTGTGCGAAGTTCGTGTCAATGGGAAAATTTGATTCTGAACACAAAAGCCGCTCTTTTTTAGTGTGGTTTGGATGAAAGTGTACATGTCGAGGCGCGGGCCTGCATGTTAGGTGAGCTCTCCTGTTGCCTCCAACGGCACAACGTAAGGTGTTCAAAAAGGTTTTCAGGAAAATGGTTTTGCGCCTGAATCGATGGCCCAGAGAATTAACATGACAAACCGTCACAAACGCGGTAATTTTGCGGCAAGGAAGTGGTCGAGAGAGAGCTTGCACTGGCCGACTAACGCGCTGATCCTGTCGAAAACCTCGCGCCTGGGGGCTTTGGGTGCGGGGTGGCGCGTGGTCGAAAATGCGGTATGTAAAAATTAGCCTACACTGAAATCATAAGGAGTTAGCGCGATCGGCTTTGCCCTAAGTGTCCTGAGTTTGAAGTTCATCACATAATTACCGGCAAGGTTACCGGATATAAGTTCTTTGTTTGCGATAGATCTGTCACGAAAAGCCGTTGAAATTATGTAGTGAATCTCTAACTCAGGGCACTAGCCTACCATCATGCATTTTCATGAATTTTCGCGGGCCGCAGGCCCTAAATGACATACATGAAAGGCGATGTGTGCGCCACCCGCGAATGAAACCTCACTCATGGCCCAATTCCTTCGATAATCTTGCGCTCTTGTTCTGTGATGTCCTGGGACTTCGAGGCTGCTTTCTGCCTACTCCTTGTTGATGGTGGAGGCGGGGGGAGTCGAACCCCCGTCCGAAAAGCCTTGCAACTGGAAGACTACATGCTTATCCCGCTCGCTAACTGATTTCGCCGATGGCCCTCAGGAACAGGAGAGAACGAGCCGCCCGCTAGTCTGATCCCCTCCCGGTTTCCCGGAAGAGTTTCGCTCAGCACTTTCAGACAGGAAGCGCTGAGCCAAGCCCGCTAAATCGGCATCTTTCTTCGCCCGGCGGGCCGGACGAAGTAGACGCGCCACCTAATTAGGCAGCGAGTGCAAACTGCGTGTTGTTGGCAGTTGTATTGTTCCACGCCGATTTCGGGTGGTGTGGCCCCCGGCATGCCTTCCAATCGCGGCGGCTCCCGTCGAAACCATTACGCCCCCGCATACTTCCAGATTAGACTGCATGGGGCAGACAGTCAAGGCGGGCATAGTTCCGGCGATGCTCGCGCAGCGCCACCCGCGACTTCGATGTTTACTTCACGGCCTAACTCTGGGCGGGTAATGGGTCACGTTGATGTAGAGGCTCTATGCTTTTTCTGAGACTGTGCTCAGAAAAAGTGGTCCCTTATGAGGCCACAGTTTAACGCAGGCGCGAAACGCTTATGGAGTGCGGCGGCTTGCCGCCGCTTTGCAGGGGCGCTGCTCGCTGCCCCCCAGTTTTGGGCTGGGCAAGCCCCGCCCCCACGAAAGCGGGAGCAAGCTCCCGCACTCTAAAATGTCTGCGGCGCGTTCTACCATCGACAATTTTTTGTCGATGTTTTGCCCTAAGGCAGCGTAAATAAATAAGAGTAGCATCCTGTTTTCGATCCGATAGGTCTCATGGCGAATGGAACTGCGTTATCAGACCCCGTCGCCCCCCACACAGCGTCAAAGGTGAGGACGGGTTGATACCTTTATTGGTTTACGCCTCCTAAGCGCCTATGCCGCCACAAATGGCGGGGTAAACCAGCCGCTACCCTATCAAACTGACCCGCGCGACTTTGACAAATGAACCCTGCATTGATAAAGTCGCCTTAGCATTAGAGAGGCTTCTACTCGATCGAGCATCGTCCGTTATCCATTGCGGAAGCTGCCCCTCTCTTCTGCCCAAGAGGCTCATCATGGAAGGCACCATCAAAAGATTGATCCGGGACCGTGGGTTCGGTTTTATCCGCGCCGAAGACGGGCAGGAAGTTTTTTTCCACCGCAGCGCTTTGGAAAATCTGGATTTTGACGGATTGCGCGAAGGCGAAAAGGTGGACTTCGAATTGGAAAGAGGGAACAAAGGGCTTCGAGCCATCCACGTGCGTGCGAGCGCCAGCTAACTCCCACCATCCTTAAACCTTCCGGCGTGTCCTCCGCGGGATGCGGACCTTGGGCCAATGGGTCCGGGTAATGGTCGTGTGTGCGGCGGGGACTCAATGCGCTGGATTATCCTGGACACAAATCCCGAAATCGCCACCCGGCTTTCGCGGGAGCTTAATCTGCCCCCGTTGCTCGCGCGCCTGCTCGTCCAACGCGGCTTTGCGGAGCCTGAGCAAGCCCACCGCTTTCTTAATCCACGCCTGAATGACCTTCATGATCCGTTTCTGATGCGCGATATGGCGGCGGCCGTCTCCCGCCTGCGGCGCGCCATCGAAGGCCAGGAAAAAATCCTGATCTACGGAGACTACGACGTAGACGGCACGATGGCCGTGGTGGTGTTGCTCACCGCGCTCGGGGCGCTCGGCGCGCGGGTGGAATCCTACATTCCCAACCGTCTCACGGACGGTTACGGGATGCGTGCTCCGGTGATTGAGCAGGCGGCCGAGGCCGGCGTGCGCGTGATTGTAAGTGTGGACACGGGAATCCGCGAACATGAAGTGCTGCGGCGGATGGCCGAGCTTGGCATCGATGGCATCGTTACCGACCACCACTTGCCGGAAGCTCATCTCCCCGCCGCTTGCGCGATCTTGAATCCCCGGCGGCCCGATTGCGCGTATCCGGAGAAGAACCTGGCGGGCGTGGGCGTCGCCTTCAAGCTGGCACAGGCGCTGTTAGGGCCAGAGCTTTCGGAGGCGGTGCTCCGCTCTTATCTCAAAGTGGTGGCAATTGGCTCGATTGCGGACGTAGTGCCGCTCACCGGAGAGAATCGAGTGATTGCGCATGCCGGTCTGGCCGGGCTGACGCAATCCGCCATGGCCGCTCCCGCGGCTGCTTCGGGACGGGCGGGTATCTCTGCGCTGTTGGCGGTGGCCGGGCTAGAGGGAAGGCCGGTTTCAGCCGGTGACGTCGCCTTTCGCATTGCCCCTCGCCTGAACGCGGCAGGGCGCATGGAAAATGCCCGCAAAGTGATCGATCTTTTCACCTGCCGTTGCGGCAGCGAGGCTCGAGAAATCGCCGCCTGCCTGGATGATCTGAATCACAACCGCCAGCGCGCCGAAGATGAAATCATCCGCCAAATTAAGGAACAGATGAAGGCGCAGCCCGAAAAGGCTGAGCGGTATACCCTGGTCTTTGCCGGGGAGGGTTGGCATCGGGGGGTGATTGGGATCGCGGCGCAGCGCGTGGTGGATATTTTCTACCGCCCGGCGCTGGTTCTTTCGATAGAAGATGGCACAGCCTATGGCTCCGCTCGCTCCATTCGCGGCTTCCATCTGCTGGATGCGTTGACCCAATGCGGCCATCTCTTTAGCCGTTACGGCGGCCACGCGCAAGCAGCGGGGTTTTCCCTGCCCACTTCGCGCATCCAACAATTGGAGGAAGAATTTGAAGCTCATGCCCGTTCTATTCTCACTCCGGCTGACCTGGCGCCGCAGTTGCGGATTGACGCTGCCGTGGGCCTGGGGGATTTGAGCCGGGAGCTTTACGCTTGGCTGAAGCGACTCGAACCGTTCGGCTGTGGCAATCCCACTCCCGTTTTCACGGCGGAGGCAAACCTGGCGTTTCCGCCCCGGATACTCAAGGAGAAACACCTGAAGGTCTGCGTCATAGGTGCGCGAAAGCGATTCGATGCCATCGGATGGGGTATGGCTGGCCACGCGGCCGCACTGGAGGGGATCAGGCGGGTGGCCATGGCATTCAGCCTTTCGGAAAACACCTTTCAGGGCCGCACGGAGTTGCAGTTTGTGTTGAAGGATATACGGCCGGCGTGATAATAGGTAACAGATGAGAGTCAAAGACTGTTCGTGGCCAGTTGCCCGTTGTCGGTTGCGTGATGCCGGTTGGCGGCAGCGAGCAATCTTGATGACGCCAGCGCAACGGACAACAAAACGGCTTTTGCTTGCTGAAAGCTGCCGTCTGAGTGCTGATAGCTGATGGCTGCAAGGCGATGGAACGTTGAAAAAAACGCCGCTTGAATTGCAGGAAAAACGCTATGACGAGCGCCGCAGGGGTATCAAGCGGCTGTTGGGGCTTGTGCTCTTCGTGACGGTCACGGTTGTCTTTTTGGGTCTGTGGGCCAGTATCCGGCGAAGGGATCGGGTTGTAGATGTCCCGTCGTCGCTGCCGAAGAACGTCAGCCGCCAGCTTTCGGGCTACACCTTCACGCGCTCGGAGGAGGGCCGCCAGATTTTCACCATTCACGCCGCTCGGACCCTCGGTTATGAAGGCGCCCGTACTGTTCTTGAAGGGGTCCACGTGATCATTTATGGGCGCGCCGGCACGCGCCATGACGAAATAACCACGGACCGCTGCGAATATGACAATCGGACGGGCGGGCTTACCTGCTCCGGCAGGGCGCGGGTGGAGTTGCAATTGCAGCCGGACGTGCCAGACGTGCCGGATATAAAAGTGAAGCCCGGTCTGTCCAGTCTGGACACGCGCCAGCCGCTGATCCTTGAGACCTCGAACGTTTCCTACGATCCAAGCCGCTCTACGGTCGAAACACCCGACGCAGTCAACTTCCACATGGGGGCGGCTACCGGCTCTGCCGACGGCCTCGTTTACAACACCCGCAGCGACAGCCTGACGCTGCGAAAAAACGTGTCACTCAACGTCCCAGGCCGGGCCGGAGGAACCGGAAGCGGCGGTCGTGCCGACCCCATCCGGATGTTGGCTGGGGGAATCATTTACAGCAAGCGCGCAAATCAGATCCGTCTGAATTCACCTGTGAGCCTCACCCAGGGAGCGCGCACGATTGGGGCCGTGACGGGGGTGATCGTTCTCAATGCGCAGAACCAGGTCAGCCGCCTGGCGCTCGCGGGCGTCCGGGCTGGAGATCGTCTGTCAAGCGGCGAGGTGAAAGGCGTCGCGGATCATTTTGAAGCCGATCTCGACCCCGCCACAAGCCAGGTTCGCGCTCTCTCGGCAAGCGGCCACGTCGAGATCGAAGATCGCCAAGGGAACGGCGGATGGCGGCAACTCACGGCGGGGAGCGTGACGCTCGCCATGGCAGGAGCAAGCTCCAAGACTCAATCCCAGCCTCAATCCGCGATAGCCCAGGGGCACGTGAAGCTAGTGTTCAATCCGGCGCAGGGTCGCACGCGAACTGCGCCCGCATTCGGCCCGGCAAAACGCCTTGCACCCGGCGAGCGAGTCTTGACCGCGCCGAAGATATTTCTCGCCTTTCAGCACAGCAGCTTGCTCCAGGAAGCGCATACCTTGGGACACAGCGAGCTCCAATTGATCCCTACGGACCGCCGCCTTGACCGGCAGACGCTTACGGCCGGAAATCTTCAGATGGCTTTTGATGCGGAAGGGCGGCTCGAAGCGATCCAGGGATCTTCCTCCACGCGCATCGTGGATCAGCCTTCGCCCTTGATGCCCGGCGGTGGCCTGCCCCGCATAAGCTCCGCCGATAATCTTGTGGCGCAAATGGACCCCGCAACAGGCGTGCTCACCAGCATTCAACAAAAGGGCCACTACAATTTCGAGCAGGGCAGCTGCCGGGCGAGCGCCGATGAAGCGCTCTATGAGGATGGGAAGCAGCGGCTTACACTTTCGGGGAGTCCGGAGGTCTGGGACCCGCAGGGCCGCATTCGCGCCCAGCATATGCGGGTCAATCTTGGCGCCGGAGTAGCGGAGGGATGGGGCAAGGTCCAATCCATTTATTTTGATGCGGCGCCACAGAGGGGACCCGCGCAGGCCGCGCCCAAAAGGAAGGCGCAGGACGGGACTCCCGTCATTGTGCTGGCGGACCGGGTGACCGTGGATAAGCTCCGGCAGACTGCACATTATCAAGGGAACGTGCGCGCATGGCGCGGGGCCGACGTGGTGGAATCGTCATCGCTCCAGATTGACCGGAAACAACGGCGGTTGAGCTCCGGGCACGGAGTTGTTACTTCTCTGCTGCAACCAGGCGCACCGCCCGGCGTACAGCCGCACGGCCGCCCGGCGCCGAAGGGAGCTTCGCAGCCAGTAACGATCCGCGCGGACCGATTGGATTATTTCGATTTGAGGCGCGAAGCCGTCTACGAGGGAAACGTCAGGATGGCTTCGGCAAACACAACGTTTCAGTCGAACCGGTTGGAGGTATATTTCTCAAAGCCTTCCGGGGTTTCGGGCTCCGGAAGCCCGGAAATCGAGCGGGCCATTGCGGAGGGAAACGTGCTGGTGACTCAGCCGCCGGGCCGGCGCGCCATGGGCCAGCATGCCGAATATTTTGCCGCAGCCGGGAAGATTGTTCTGACGGGTGGCCCACCCGTTGTCTATGACCAGCAACAAGGTTATCTAAGTGGTAAACGTTTGACATTCTTCATACGCGATGCTAGCCTTCTCGCTGATGGCGAAAATAAGTCACAGACCGTCTCCAAACGCCGCATTTTAAAGCAATGAGCCATGCAAATCCTTTCCACAGTCGACCTTACAAAGTCTTATAAGGGCCGGAAAGTTGTTGATGGCATTAGCTTGAGGATTGCTCAGGGCGAAGTGGTGGGGCTGCTCGGACCAAATGGAGCTGGCAAGACCACAACCTTTTACATTATCGTGGGGCTTGCCAGCGCCGACGCCGGAAACGTGCTGCTGGATGGGGTGGATATTTCCGGCTTTCCGATGTACCTCAGGGCCAGAAATGGCATCAGCTATCTTCCTCAGGAACCCTCGGTTTTCAGGAAGCTGACGGTTGAAGAGAACCTCGCTGCTATTCTTGAGACCATCCCCATCGCCGCCAATCAAAGGCGCGAGCGGCTCGAGGAACTGCTTGAGGAATTTGGATTGCAGAAGGTGCGCCGGAGTTATGGCTACCTGCTTTCCGGCGGCGAGCGCAGGCGCGTGGAAGTGGCTCGCTGCCTGGTTATTTCTCCTTCGTTCGTGCTGCTTGATGAGCCGTTTGCCGGCATTGATCCCTTGGCCGTTGTAGATATTCAGCGGATTATTCTGCAGCTTAAGGCATCGGGCATTGGCGTGCTTTTAACCGACCACAACGTGCGTGAGACCCTTCAGGTCACCGACCGCGCCTACATCATTAGCAGCGGGCGTATCTTCCGTTCGGGAACGCCGGAGGAACTCGGCAACGATACCGAGGTGAAGAAGGTTTATCTTGGTGATAATTTCAGGCTGGCAATCTAGATGAGCAAGCCCCAAACCAGACTCGGACTGAACCTCAAGGTGGCGCAGAAGCAGGTTCTGACGCCCGGCCTGGTGCAAATGGTCACCGTTCTCGCGCTCAATAAACTCGAGCTGCGCGACATGATCAACCAGGAAATGGTGGAAAACCCGGTTCTTGAGGAAGCGGCGGAGACCGTCCCGGCGCTGGACGACGTGCAAAAAAAGAATGAAGAGGCGGGGGCAGCCGTTGAGCCCGCCGCTGAGGCGCCGGCCGCCGCGGACGACAATCATGACGCATTCAATGAGGTTGATTACGGATCTTTCTTCAATGATTACCTTGACCCCGGCTATAAATCTCCCGCCGCGGAAGACACGGAGCGGCCCTCCTTTGAAAACTTTATTTCACGGCCCACTTCCCTTGCTGAACACTTGCAGTGGCAGGTGAACCTCACCACCTGCCCGGAGGCTGTTCGAGACTCAGCCTACTCGATTATTGGCAATCTCAACGAAGACGGCTATCTGACGGCGAGCCTCGAAGAATTGGTTCAAGCCGGGGGGCATGAGTTGAAGAACGTGGAAGAAGCCGTGGCCTTGGTGCAGGAGTTGGATCCGGCCGGGGTGGGCGCGCGCGACCTGCGCGAATGTCTGCTGATCCAGCTTCGTATGGCGGACGCGGAAAGCCCGCTGGCGGTCCAGATTGTCTCCAATCATCTGAGCGACGTCGAAGCAAAACAATACCGGAAGATTGCGAGCGCGCTCGATTGTTCCATCGAAGAGGTCGAAGCTTGTCTGGATGCGATTCGACGCCTTGATCCCCGCCCCGGCCAGCGATACAACAACGCGGAGCCACGCTTGATTGAGCCGGACGTGGCCTTCGTCAAGGTGGACGACGTGTATCGGGTAATTCTGAACGAAGAAGGCTTGCCCCAGCTCCGGCTCAGCCATCACTACCGCCGCCTGCTTTCCGATGGCAATGCGTCGGGCGACGTGCGGAAATATGTTCGCGAGCGCTTCAACTCAGCCCTCCAACTCATCAAGAATATCGAGCAGCGCAAACAGACGATTGTGAGAGTTTGCGAGGCCATCATCCGCCGTCAGGGAGAATTTCTCGACCGGGGGCTGGACTACCTCCGGCCGATGATGATTAAAGAGGTGGCCGAGGAAGTGGGCGTGCATCCCTCAACCGTCAGCCGCGCCGTTTCGAGCAAATATGTACACACGGCGCAAGGCGTCTATGAGCTGAGATACTTCTTCTCGGAGGCCGTGCAGGGTCCATCCGGCGCGAACACGTCCCTGGTGATCCTCAAGCGCATCGTCGCCAAAATGATCGAGCAAGAAGACGCCGCTCATCCGCTGACAGACGATCAGATTACGCAGCGCCTGCACGATGCGGGCATCAACGTGACGCGCCGGACCGTGGCTAAATACCGCGAGGATATGAAGATTCCGAGCACGCATCAGCGCAGGAAAAAAGCATGATTTGTTCCTCAAACATCATCGCATTTACCTTTTTGCCGGGAGGTCTTTCATGCGGATCGAATATACCGGACGGCAGATTGAAGTTACGCCCGACCTTCGCCAATACACCGAAGAACGCCTGCAAAAATTCAACCGCGCCCTTCGCGATCACAGCACTATCCACGTGATCCTCGAGGCCGCAAAGCACCGGAGAACGGCGGAAATCACGCTCAAATGGCGGGATCACACGCTCGTAGGCATTGAAGAAACCACGGACCCGCGCTGCTCGATCAATGGCGCTTTGGACAAACTGGAACGGCAGGCCGTCCGTCTGCTGCAGCGCAAGTGGACGCGAAAGCGCCGGCCCGGACCTACGTCCGCCGTCACGCTCAACGTGATGAGGACGGCGCAGGCCGCAGATCGAGGCCGTGAAATCCAGACCACCGAGAAAATGCCGGTGAAGCCCCTCTCGGTCGAAGAGGCCATCGAGACGATCGAGGCGAATGCGGGGGATCTGGTCGTCTTTCGTAATACCGACACGGAGCGGGTGAATATCGTCTATTGGCGCCGCGATGGCCGCTTGGTGTTGATCGAGCCGGAATCCTGATGTGATGCGACGGCGCCACTGACTGTGAATTTGTCAAAATCACGTTCCAGTGGTTTGGGCGCGACCGGCGGCTTTGCCGCTTGCTGTTTCGCAGGGGCGCGGCTGGCGGGAAGCACTGCTTCCCCTGCGCCCGAAACCAGCGGGCGCGGCAAGCAGCGCCCCCACGAACTGGTCTTCGCTGGGCGCGAAGGCGAAGCCCGCGCGGTTTATGCCAGAGAATTAGGAAAAACCACAGAGTTTTAACGTTACAAGGTTAAGTTCGACAACGGCGTGGAAGGGCACGGTTTTAACCGTGCCGGATACGCCCTCACCCACCACTTCGTGGTCCCCTCTCTCCCAAAGGGAGAGGAGACGGGGGTAAGGGGGCGTCGCTTCCGGCATGGCTAAAGCCATGCCCTTCCGGAGTCCTTTTCACGCTTCGCGAGTGCCGCAATGCGGCATGACCGGCTGTTAGAAACAAAACTCTGCGCTACTTCTCCGGCGCCCGGCATTTACATCGCAATAGATCGCTCAGCGCGAGCGTAAAAACCGCTGTGATTTCCGCTCCTCTCAACCCGCCCAAACGTTCCCGCAAAGGGCGCGCTCCGGCAAGAAGGAAGCCACCCCAGAAAACGGTTAAGCAGTTTGTATTAATCACCGGCCTGAGCGGCTCCGGCAAGGGGTCAGCGCTGAAGGCGTTCGAGGACCTCGGATTCTATTGCGTTGACAACCTTCCCGTGGACCTCATCGTGAAGTTCGCCGAGTTGTGCCGCCAACCCGGCGGGCGCATTGACCGTGCCGCGGTGGTGGTTGATATTCGTGAAGGAGCGGCGCTAAGCCAGCTTCCCGCCATCTTCCAGCGCCTCGCGCAGGAGCATCCCCGGCCTTCGCTTGTGTTTCTCGAAGCCGCGGACGATTCTCTGATCCGCCGGTTTGAAGAGACGCGCCGCCCGCACCCACTCGGTAAACACCTGCCGGTGCGGGAGGGCATACGCCTCGAGCGCATGCTGATGAAGCCCATGCGGCAGCTCGCGGACGTGGTCCTCTCGACGACGCGCCTAAATCCCCACGAGCTGCGCGAGCTGATCCAGCAGCGTTTCGGTGGGCTTGAGGCGCGGAAGTCGCTGCTGGTCTCGGTGATGTCGTTCGGCTTCCGCTTCGGAGTGCCGGCGGACGCAGACCTGGTTTTTGACGTGCGCTTTTTGCCCAACCCCAACTACGCGGCGGGACTGAAAGAGAAGACGGGAAAAGACAATGCCGTGCAGCGCTATATGGACCGCTACCCGCAGACGCGCGAGTTCCTGGACCGCCTCGCCGAGCTTCTGTTCTACTTGCTGCCCCATTACATGCGGGAGGGAAAGAGTTACCTGACGATTGCGCTTGGGTGCACGGGAGGCCGGCACCGGTCCGTCGCCTTGGCTGAGCGGATCGCCAAAATGCTTCAAGATGAGGGCTATAAGACCCGACTGATGCATCGGGACATCGGACGCGCCACGGCATAGCCTGGAGCGCCCTGTGAAAGCGGGCCAACTCGGAGTGCTACCCTTTTCGCACCCGCCCAAGCACCTGGCGTCCGATTCCCTTAAGGGTATCGAGCACCCCCGTGCCGCGGCTGGCGACGGCCTCAAACACCGGCTCATCTTTACGCGCGAGCAGCGCCTTGATTTCGGCGGCGGGCAGGGAATCGGTCAAGTCTCGCTTGTTCATTTGCAGCACGTAAGGCAGCCGGAAGAAATCTTCGCCGAGTTCTTTCAGGTTCTGTTGCAGGTCTTCGATCGCAGCAAGGTTCGCTTCCATACGGCCGGATTGCGAGTCAGCGACGAAAACTACGCCGTCGACGCCTCGAAGGATCAGCTTCCGGCTTGATTGGTAAGCGATTTGGCCGGGCACCGTGTAAAGATGAAGGCGTACTCTGTAGTCGCGGATCTTGCCGAGATCGAGAGGCAGAAAGTCAAAAAAGAGCGTGCGCTCGTCTTCGGTGGCAAGAGAGAGCATTTTATCGCCGGAGTTGCGCGAAGTCTGCTCGAAGATCCACTGCAGATTTGTGGTCTTGCCGCCGAGACCGGCGCCGTAGTAAACGATTTTACAGTTGATCTCTCGAAGAGCTTTATTGACGAAGCTCACAGGTGAATGTTACCCTCGCTATTTTATAAGCCACCGGAGGCGCTGTCCCCCGTCCCGGCAGATCAGGACCGTGGTTCAGGCGCTCCATTGGGGCCATAGAGGTATCGGCAGAAATCGCATCTTAGCATAGCCCTCCTTCGAGATGACTCCATGAGAGTTAGTAGGTCAGTTCGGTGGGTGGACGGTGGCGGCCGTTTCTGTGAGTTGGAGGATTACGACACAACTGGCAGGGTAAGTTTACCTGGCACCCTCTCCTTTGGCCCTATTCCGCAATATCTGGTCGTATAGCGCCATGATTCTCTTTGCCGTCCTGTCGGCATCAAAGTTCTCCCCGACGCGACGCCTGGCGGCGCGCACCATGCGAGAGCGGATCCCGGAGCTGGCGAAGGTGTTCACGATCTGGTCCGCGAGGGATCGCGGGTCGCCCGGGGAAACGATGAAACCGGTCTCGCCGTGTTGGACAATCCCTGGAAGGGCGCCGGAATCGGCGACAATTACCGGCACTCCCATTGCCATCGCTTCTATGACGCATTGGCCCAGCCTGCTTTATTCACGAACGGGCGGCGAAGCACGAGTCCGAGGCGTTTCGCACGGCTTGAGCGCGGTCTGGGAAGTCCGCCCGGTGACTTTGGGCGCCTTCTTTCGGTTGTGGACCGGTCTGGGGCAAGAATCTGGCGGATTGCGAAGACACCTCTCCCAGGTTTCGCGCTGCGGAAGAGATTTCCCAGGATGATTGCCGTAAAGGGAGCGGGCTATCCGCTCAAGGCACCGAAGGACAGGGCGATCTGACGGAAGCTGGCCAGAAACGGAAACGAGACGGGAAGATGAATCATCACGCGGCGCGCCGACACAACCACATACGCTCCCAACTTCAGCAGCCGCTCGCGCAATGTCCACACCTGCGCCCGAGCACACGCGGTGCGCGCCGCCCGCAACCGCAACTCTTGCATCAACACATAGGCTGATTGGGGTGAGCGACGGGATTCGAACCCGCGACGTCAAGATCCACAGTCTAAATCCGGCCACTGACCCTCAAGAACTTCAACAACTTAGCCTAACTTTCGCAGTTGGGAACTTTTCTGAACGCGATTCGGCCTCCGTGCGGACTTAACTCCTTGCGGGCCAATACAAGCTTTCGAAAGCAAGTTGTAGTGCAGGCCTACCCTCTTTACAAGATCGGAATGTCCTGACAGGATGGCCGCAGGACATGTTCTTGCGAAGTCACCGGCGATTCAAGGACGGTAAAGGGCACCGCTATTGGAGCGTAGAAGAGAGCCGTCGATTGCGCTCGGGCGGTGTGGCGCAGCGGCGCGTCCTGTATTTGGGCGAAATCAACGACAGCCAGCAAGCGACATGGCGCAAGACGCTGGAAGTGTTTGATGAAGCCGAACAGCGGGCCCGGACGCTGAGCTTGTTTCCGGAAGACCGCGAGATTCCGGCTGACGCGCTGGACGGGGTGCAGGTGAAGCTAGCGGAGATGGAGTTGCGCCGGCCGCGTGCGTATGGGAGTTAATTGGCTGGGGTGTGAGTTGTGGCAGCAGTTAGGGCTGAGTGAGTTTTGGGAAGAGCGGCTGGGAGGGGGGCGAAAGGAAGTGCCGTGGACGCAGGTGCTGAAGTTGCTGGTGGTAAGCCGACGGGTGGCGCCGGGCAGCGAGTTTCGTTTACACCGGCAAGAATTCGATCAGAGTGCGATGGGGGA
>JBOGJX010000130.1:0-4022 GCA_050745285.1 Terriglobia bacterium | reverse complement strand
ACGCTAGCGGGCGCAGCAAGCGGCGCCCCTACGAAGCGGCAAGCGGCGGGGTTAAAACCCCGCCCTTCCGGTGCACGCAAAAGCATTTTTCAGCGTCTTGCTAGGGTTCTAGTGGCGGCGTTCGGCGACGATCGTCACCTGCATATCGCGCGCAAGCCGGACAACTTGCTGCACGAGGCTCCGTCCCAGAATTGGGACATAAGGCCCTTGTTGCGAGCGCGCCAGGAAAATCTGCGTCACCTGGTGAAGTCGCGCGAAATCCACGAGCGCCTCGGCCACCGGCCCAACCCGGACCACGCGCGTTTCGATGTGCAGGTTGCGGGCAAAATTAAGGTGTTTTTCCAGAAGGTCGCGGTGCGACGGGTTAATCGCGCGGGAGTCCGCATCGGGCTGGACCGACACGGCAAAGCAATCGGCGTGCAGATAGTCCGCCACCCGCCGGCCGCGGCGAATCAGCATCGCGGTTGACGCGTCCGCCGTGATGTAAATCAGAATCCGGTCCACGGGCGGCTCCGCCAGTTCGTGTCCCAAAGCGGCGCTGCCGCTCGCCTCAGCGGCCTCGGCGTCCCAATCTTCCTGCCGCTTCTTGTGAAAATCGAGTTCGTAGGCCGTCTGGCGCAGCGCCAATTCCCGCAGAACCCGGAGCGTCGATTCCCGGAAAAAATTCTGCAAGGCCTGCTTAGCTTTGTCCGGCGCGTAGATTTGTCCGCGTTTCAAGCGGTTCATCAGGGCCTCGGAGGGCAGATCGATCATCACCACCTCGTCCGCCTGCTTCACCACCCAGTCGGGAACCGTCTCGCGCACGCGCACGCCGGTGAAATCCCAGACGCGGTCGTTCAAGCTCTCGATGTGTTGCACGTTCATCGTGGTAAGCACGCTGATGCCCGCATCGAGCAGAACCTCCACGTCCTCCCAACGTTTTGTCCGCTCCGAAAGGGGTACGTTCGTGTGAGCAAACTCGTCCACGGCGCAGACAGCGGGGCGCCGCCGCAAGATGGCTTCCGTGTCCATATCCTCAAAGAAAGTACCGCGGTACTCCACCTTCCGCCGCGGCACGGTTTCGAGGCCCTCTGTCAGGTCGATGGTATCCTTGCGCCCGTGTGGCTCAAAATAGCCGATCACGACGTCGATGCCGCCGCTTTTAAGATCGCGCGCCTCTTCCAACATGCGATAAGTCTTGCCAACACCGGCCGCGTACCCAAGATAAATTTTAAGCGTGCCCCGGCGGTTGTATCCAGGATCGGTCATAAGGATTTCTCTGGCGGGAAAACGCGCACGTCCATGCCTTCGGCCTGGCGGATCAGGCGGTCTACAAAGCTTCCCCACAAGCGGTGCCACAAACTCTCGTGACTGCTGTGGCCAATGAAAATCTGCGTGATGCCGTGCTGCCTCGCAAATTCAATAATGGCGTGGATGGCATCCTCGCTCTCGAGAGTATGGACTTGCGCGTTCACCTTGCGGGCCAGGGAGAAATTGGATTCGAGCGCCTTCTGATCTTCCGGGGTCATCTCGGGCTCGTTGACGTAAATCACATAAAGCTCTCCGTGAAAGCGGTCCGCGTTGCGGCGCCCGCTCTGGATCATGCGGGCCGCGTTCATCCTCGGCGTTACGCAGATCAGGATGCGCTCCTGCGCGCCCCCTACCTGCTCGATGCCTTGCCGCTCCCGATACCTTTCAAGTTGGTGGTCCACCACGTCGGCGACCAGAAGCAGCGCAATCTCACGCAGCTCGGTCAGGCGTTGTGAGACGCCTGCGCCGCTTCCATCCGCGCCTTCCGCCGACCCTCGGTCAACGCACATCTCAGGAGGCGTATCGACCACCTCAATCTCGTCGGCGGTCTTCACAAAACTTAAAGGGATGGAGTCGCTTACCTCTTTGCCGGTGATTCCCTCCACCTGGTCGCGCAACTCCTCGATATATTGAAGGTTGACGGAACCGATGACGGAAATGCCCGCGCCGAGCAGGTCCTCCACGTCCTGCCAACGCTTCGCATGCGCGCTCGACGGGGGATTATCGTAAGCCAACCCGTCAATGAGACAAAATTGCGGCCGGCGGCGCAGGATGGCGTCCTTGTCAATCATGGGAACGCTATCTACAACTTTCAGCGGAATCACTTCCATCTTGCTCAGAAGCTCTTGAATCGCGGGCGAGCCGTGAGGTTGGATGGCGCCGACCAGAACGTCTTCGCCGCGCTTGCGGCGGCGGCGGCCCTCATCCAACATGCGGAATGACTTTCCCACCCCTGAGGCATAGCCGAGAAAAATCTTCAGCCGCCCGCGCTTGCGGAATTCCTCTTCCGCCTGCACGCGGCGCAGGAGCTGTTCGGGATCAGGACGAGTCACAACGCCGGGCATCAGGTCAGCGACCTCATGCCCCTATTATGGCGAAGATTGATTAAAAGGCAAAACGAGGGATTACCCGACAGGCGGGCGCAGAAGGGCGAGGGAGGCCGCCCCTGCGCCGCTTTTGCCAACGCGCCTACTGCGCCTTGTGAAGATCGAAGTTGAACATTATCCCGCCGGTCAGAGTGTTTTGATTGTCCACGAAACCCGCGCCCTCCATAAAAACAGGATGATTCGAAATGTCCCGCCGGTATTCCAAGCGGGTCACGAGATGAGCGCCAAAGATATGCTCATACGTTTCCGTGAATTCATTCAGGTTCTGTGGCGTTAACGTGGTGAACCCGTCATGATCGTCATAATACTCGTAGCGGGTGGTCAGCGCGTTGTGATCGTTGAAGGCATAGCGAAGGTAACCCGCCGCGCCGGTCCAGAAAACCGGACGGATGCGGCCGGGCATGACGTCCCCCCAGCCCCAGTCATAATTGAGCAGAAACGAAAGCTTGGAGGTGGCGTTATATTGAATCACGGTGTCCGTAAGCTGGCGCCAGTGGCGATTGGTATCCGCCATCTCAGGGCCGGCAAGGTAATTTTGCGTCAGGGTCCACTTCTTACTGGGAGTCCATGCCAAGCTGAAACCATACGTCTTGCCCGTGTTGTTATCGATGACGTCATTCCAGCCGTTCACCAGGTATCCGGTGAGTGATACTTTATCGTTGAACGCATATTTGGCTCGCAGTCCAAAGTGATAGAAAGGGATCGCGTAGCCAAAGAGGAAGCCTCGCGTGTAGTTCCAATCGTTCACGCTTTCAATCACCTCGGCCCCAGCCGGCGTGACGAACTTTCCCACATCCACTTGCAAACCCTTGCCGAGGGGGAAGAGGTACGAACCGTAAGCCTGCACGACGTTGCGCGCGAAATCTGCCCCGCCCGGATCGCCCGAGTTCACCACGTTGATGGCGTTTCCATAACCAAACACGAGGTTGTAGCCGAGGCGGCTCTCCGCATCCGTGGCAGCGGGATTCCGCGTAAATGTAAGCTCGGCGAGGTTCAGATCGAATTGGTTGGTGGGGCCGTCGAACACATGTAATCCCGCCGTGCGGTTGGCGGGCTCGTTGAAGTCATAGCCGTAGTAGGTGTCCACAAACCCGCTGATCTGAGTAGAGCTGAAAAAGCCACTCTTTGCGGGAATTGGGCTAGTGGGGGCGCTGGCCCCCGCAACCGCAGCGGTGGTTGCCGCCGGGGGCTGGCTTTGGGCTGCGCTGGAGTTGGCCGCGGGGGCCGCCGGGGACGCTGCAGCGGTTGCAACACTTGGCGCAGGCGCTGACAAGACAACTGGGGAAGCGGCGCGCTCCGTCTTCAGTTCCGTAACCTCTGCCTTCAGTTGATTGATTTCCTGCTGCATCGCGTCAAGCTTCTTGGCCAGCACATCGGGATCTTGGGGTGCGGACGCCGCCGCGCCGCTATCCTGCTGCGCCCGGAGGCTTGTGACCGCCGCGGTCAGCAGGCTGGCAGCGATACAACTCGAAACAAGGACTCTCGTAAAGAATTTCATGGGAGCATCATCCTTTCTATTTGAGTTTTGCGGACCGGCGATGGAAATCGCTCCGGCCCTCAGCCCCCGCTGATGCCCCCAAGTCTTGCAATTCGAGCCTACGTGACAACCACCATGGTAGCGGCCGC
>JBOGJX010000129.1:0-20434 GCA_050745285.1 Terriglobia bacterium | reverse complement strand
AGGACGGAAGGGCACGGTTTTAACCGTGCCGTAACGCGATCCCCATTCCTGCTGTCTCCCGCTGCGGCGACGGGCGATCCGCCCGTCGCAGCAGCGGGAGAGCGGAAATAGTGGCTCATGGTGGCATGGCTAAAGCCATGCCCTTCCGGATTCTTTTTCATGCTTCGTGGGTGTCGCAAAGCGACATGACCGGCTGTTCGGCGAAAGCTGATCCGAATCATTTCCGCCCGCGAAATGACGCGCCGGGAGCGGAGGTTTTACACCAGCCATGAAGAACGTGAAGGAAACTAGGAGCCTTCCGACATTTAAGTCGGACGACGGAGAGAGAGAGTTTTGGGCTAAGGGTTTGTTAATAAATAACCGATCAAAAATAAAGTATGATTTATGAGTGGATTATCCGATAAACGGAAGAACGATTTGATCAGTTATTTACTAACAGTGCCTAAGCATGACGCGATGGACTACGTCGACTGATCCAAGGCGGAGCGGGTCCTCTTCCCCAACTTGAAGCCATCCGTCCGGACCATTTCACTGCGTTTGCCCGTTTCCATGATCGCCGCCCTCAAGGCGCTTGCGAATCAGCGCGACGTGCCCTACCAGTCTTTGCTTAAGGTCTTTATCTCGGAACGTCTGGAACAGGAATGGGCGGGGCATCGGTCGCGACAACGAGGCTGACCGCGGGTGGCGCATCTATGGCGCAGTGCGGTCGCCGCGTCGGCTGTGCGACTCGACGCACCGGCCGTGATCGTACTCATCGCGAAAGCAGCGATGCATGCGCCGCTACAGCGCGCTCCCGCGCATTATTTCCGCAGCCGCGGCGTAACCGCTTTTCACCGCGCTTTCAATGGTAGCGGGCAATCCGGTTGCGGTCCAATCGCCGGCGAGGTAGAGTCCCCGGACCGGCGTCACCGTGGTGAGGCGGCGCTGTGCGGCGTCAACATCCGGGGAGAACGTGGCAAAACGTTCCTTGATGATGAGCGAGTGCAATAATTTTGCCTCCCGCGCGGCAGGAAAGAGATCTCGCAACTCGCCGATCGCCAAGGATAATAATTCCTCTTTCTCGCGTTGAATATATTCGTGCGCGCCGCTGATCACCAGGCTGATGTGAGGCTCGCCGGAGCGCAGAATTTTTCTCTTGTTAAAGAGCCATTGGATCACGGTTCCGCGCAGGCCCACAAATTCCAGGTCTGTGATCTCACGGTCAAACCACAGGTTCAAAGAAATGATTGGGGACGGTTGCATCAAGATGAGGCCGGAAAAAAAAGGCTCTCCGTGAAGCGCGGCTTCCGGCAGCAGTCCGGCGAGCTGGAAAGAAGGGATCGCGCTAATCACCGCGCCGGCTTCGATCACGGAGCCATCAGCAAGCCGCACACCCCGGCAGGCGAGAGCCGTCTTTCCACGGCGCTGGCCTCCGGCCCCATTTTCTTCTCCAGAAAAAATAAATTCCGCCACATTGCGTTCAAGCGCCACCTCACCCTGCCGCGTGCGGATGAAAGCGGCGGCGGCCCCGGTATAACATTCGCTCAGCCCCGCCGCAGCCAGACCGATGCGTGAATCCGCGGCGGACTGAAAGAGCGCGAGCCGCAGGACAGGCTCAAATACCGATGCGGCGGCAATTCGAGCGTCTTCATTCAGCGCCGCGATGCAAAGTAGGTCCCAGAAATTACGCCGCAGTCTTTCAGATTGGCCCATCTGCGCCATCCATCCGTCCACGGTGAGGCGGCCCAGGTCTTGGGACTTGATTCCTGAATTCGGCGATTGCAAGGCGCGCCCCAGGCGGAGAACTTGCATTTTCTCGCCGAAGCTGAAGCTATTGGATTTCAGGACTCCCGCGAACAGATGCCAAGGAGCGGGCAGCGGCGGACACTTCAGCGAGGTCAAGCCATCTTTCCTATCCATGAAATGCACCGAAAGGCGCGGTTGGAAACGAACGCGGTCCACCGTTCCAATGGTCTTGAGGAACTTGATTGTTTCGTGATAGCACCCCATGAAGATGTGCTGGCCGTTGTCCACAGTGGCGTCCGTTATAGCGTGGTGGAATGATCGCGCGCGCCCGCCGAGGTACGGCTTTTGCTCGAGTAAACGCACCCGCCTGCCGGCGCTCGCCAGCGCGACACCCGCCGCGAGACCTGCAAAACCACCACCGATAATCAGTGTTTCGTCCGCCATGAAAGAAGCTATCACCCTTGTTTGTAGGGGCACGCCATGGCGTGCCCTGGGCGCAGCAAGCAGCGCCCCTACGCCATTTTCATCCCAAAGTGGTGCGCCGCAGGCGCAAGGCGTCTGCTCCGAAAATTCCGGTTAGGAGAGCGGAAGGGCGCGGCCAGTTTTCTCAAGATTGGGCCATGCTCTTCCGGTCTTATTTCATGCCTTGTGGGTGTCCTAAAGCGGTATGACCCGCACCTGGCGTCTGCCCTTATTTATGCCACTCCGCCCCCAGGTAAACCTTGAACGCCGTCCAGAACTTCCGCGGACGGGAGAGTTTCGCCCTCGGCCCGGACACGTCAAACGAGTGGCTCTCAATCTGTCGCAAAAGGCGCCAGTAAATTGCGCCCATGATCTCCGCAGCTTTCATCGAGGCCCTGTCTTCGCGCGGCAGCAGGCGGCGAGCTCGCTCGAAGTACTCGCGTGCCCTGGCGCTCTCAAAACTCATCAGGCTAAGGAACGATTCGTCCCAACGGCCTTCAGCCAGGCTCGCGGGATCAACAGCAAAACGCTTGAGGTCTTCGAGCGGCAAATAAATCCGGTGGCGCCGGGCGTCACTCTGAATATCGCGGAGAATATTGACCATCTGCAAAGCCTTGCCAAGGTTCACCGCGTACTCGCGTGTTTGCGGGTTGCGATACCCAAAGATTTCAATCGAAATCAGGCCGATGGTGCTAGCAACCCGGTAACAGTAAACCTCCAGCTCCGTGAATGTCTCATAGAGGAGGCCAGTTTGGTCCATCCGCAAGTCCATTTCCAAGCCAAGCAGCAGGTCTTCAAACGGCTGGCGCGGAATTTTGAAGCGCCGGATCGCTTCCGCGAGCGCTTGGAGCTCGGGCCCTTCAAGAGGCGCCCCATTTGTCTGGTAGCACTTATCCAGAAGTTGGCGGTACCGCCCAATCCCGGCGGCCGCGGCCGCCGGATCGGGATGATCATCCGCAGCGTCGTCACTGCGCCGCGCAAAGTAGTAAACAGCCTCGATGGCCCGGCGCTTCTCGGGTGGGAGGAACAGGAACGAGTAGTAGAAGTTTGTGGCGCGGGAATCGGTGAAGTGTCTTGGTGGCATAAAACAGCAGATGAACCGCTATAGGGGCGCCGCCTGCTGCGCCCTGTGTCGCCGCGTGACGAGCGCGAGGCGCCTCTTGTGATGCGTGCGACCGGAGCAAGACGTAGCCACGGCACGCAGTTTGTGCCGTGGGCATTCTGATGGGTAAAAACCTATGGTACGCAAACCGCGCCGTGGCTACCCGGAAGGCCGTAGAGTTTCAAAAGCAAACTCTGCGCTACAGCCTGCTGCCTATTGCCTTCCGTTCTTTGACCGCATCATGTCCGCGCGGGAGGAAGGCGCGCGCCAGGACTTCACGTAGAGCTTTAAAAAGTCCGACACGCCTAACGAAGGCCGCCGCCGGAACACATCGTAGCGGACGGCCTGGATCTTTTCAAGAATGCTCATCCCTCCAAGCCACGTCAATCGTAATTGGCGGCGCAATTCACGACCCACCTTTTCGGGCAGCGCGCGTCCCTGCTCGAAAAACTGCGCCGTCCGCTCGACCTCGAACGTCATAAGGCGCTGCCAGCGGGCGTCCGTCACCAGCTCCTTCGAAACCCGGAATTCCTCGATTTCTCGAAGATCGAGCCCGAAACGGGCGATGTCTTCCTGTGGCAAGTAAACGCGATCCCGTTCCAGATCGACCGCAACATCCTGCCAAAAGTTGGCAAGCTGAAGGGCCGTACAGATGAAATCCGACAAGGTAAAGAGCGTCGGATCGCGGTAGTCAAAAAGCTCGAGCGTCAGCCGCCCTACGGGATTGGCAGAGCAGGCGCAATAGGAGAGAAGCGAATCAAAGTCCGGATGGCGGTTCGTGCGCACATCCTGCTCGAAAGCGCGGAGAAGATTATCGAGATTCACGTGGCTGAGTTTGTACTTACGGGCCGCGTCTCCCAGGGCAAGGAAGACGGGATGCACGATCTCATCAAGCGGCTTGGCGTAGGACTCATTCAGGCGCTCGCGCCAAGCGGCAAGGGCCGCGAGACGCTCGCCAGGCGTGCCGTGGCCCGGCTCGTCCGCAACATCATCCGCTGCGCGCGCGAAGGCATAGATAGCCGCAAGCGCGTCCCGCTTGTCTCCGGCTACAAGACGCGACGCGGTGGGAAAGTTCTCATAGTGCCGCCGGCTGATGGCGCGGCACTCGGAGTAAGCTGATCTGATTCTTTCATCAAGCGCGGTCATGAATGGGCTCACCGGGATATGCTGGCAAATCGCGGCGGAACCATTATAAAGCAGGAAGCGATACGCAGTAAGAATGCTACTGGAAGGAAGCCCTGAAGAAAACGGCAGAACGCAGCCGGCAAATATAGAGGTAGCCACGGCACGGTTTGTGTGCCGTGGGTGTTTGCGCATCTAAAATGCCCACGGCACAAACTTCGTGCCGTGGCTACCCAGAAAGCCACACTTACACTTGTTTCTGCCTTCTATGCTCCGGCTTTCTGCTGTTGTTCGCGCAGCACGGCCTTGCGGCTAAGCCGGATTTTGTTGCCTTCGATGGAGATGACCTTGACCATAAGCTGATCACCTTCCTTGAGCTCTTTGCGGATATCCTGGATGCGATGGTCGGCGACCTCGCTGATATGCAGCAGGCCATCCGTGCCGGGAAAGATTTCAACGAACGCGCCAAAATCCGCCAGACGGACCACCTTGCCCAGGTAAGTCTTGCCCAGCTCCGCCTCAGCCATGAGGTCGTTAATCCTCTTGATGGCCTTGTCGGCGGAAGCCTGGTCAACGGCCGCCACGTTCACGCGGCCATCGTCTTCCACGTCAATCTTCACCCCAGTCTCCTCGGTGATGCTACGGATCATCTTTCCGCCGGGTCCGATCAGTTCGCCGATCTTCGACGGGTTGATGCGGAGCGTATAGATGTGCGGCGCGTATTCGGAAATGGCCGTGCGCGGCAAGGCGAGCGCTTCAAGCATTTTGCCAAGCACGTGAAGGCGTCCTGCCTTCGCCTGCGTCATCGCCTCTGCCATGATCTCGGGCGTGACGCCGCTGATTTTGATATCCATCTGGAGCGCCGTGATGCCTTCTTTGGTGCCGGCCACCTTGAAGTCCATGTCCCCGTAATGGTCTTCCGCGCCCGCAATATCGGTGAGGATGGCATATTTGTCGCCCTCCTTTACCAAGCCCATGGCAATGCCCGCCACCGGCGCGGGGATGGGAACTCCGGCGTCCATCAGCGCCAGGCACCCGCCACAAACGGTGGCCATGGATGACGAGCCATTGGACTCAAGAATGTCGGACACCACGCGAATGGTGTAGGGGAATTTATCTTCATCGGGGATGATCGCGCCAAGCGCCCGCTCGGCCAAATTGCCGTGGCCGATCTCGCGGCGCCCTGGGCCGCGCAGGAAGGCTACTTCTCCCACGCTGAAGGGCGGGAAGTTGTAGTGCAGCATGAAGCGTTTATAGGATTCGCCCTCGAGCACGTCCAGCCGCTGCTGGTCTTGTCCCGTGCCGAGCGTGGCCGTCACCAGCGCCTGCGTCTCGCCGCGCGTGAAGAGAGCCGAGCCGTGCGTGCGTGGCAGCAGCCCCGTTTCGCAGGTAATGTTCCGGACCTGATCGAAAGCTCGCTGATCGGGGCGGCGCCGCTTCCCCAGGACGTCTTCGCGGAAAAGCCGCTCGTAAAGGGATTCAAAGGCATGGGCGGCCTGCTTTTGCTTTTCTTCATCGTCGGCCGGATAGTTGGCCAGCAGTTGCTTGCGCAGCTCGGAAATCTTGCGCTCGCTTTCGAGCTTCGAGCGCTTCGAGGTGTCCATCGCCTCGTGCAGCGCCTCCTTGACCCGCTTCGAAACATCCTTGGTAACTGCCGCGTCATGCTCGGGCGCTTTGAACTCCTGCTTCTGGATACCCAGCTTGGCGAAGAGCTCTTTTTCCATCCGGACGATCTTGCGGATTTCTCCGTGCGCGTGCTGAATGGCGTCGAGGATGATGCTCTCGGAAACTTCCTTCGCGCCAGCCTCAACCATCACAATCGCTTCTTCGGAAGCGGCCACGATCAGGTTCAGAAGACTGGTCTTCATCTGCTCGTAGGTGGGATTGGTAATGAACTTGCCGTCGATCAGTCCCACGCGGACGGCGCCGACGGGAGTATGGAATGGAATATTAGAAAGATAAAGCGCCGCGGCCCCGGCCACAACGCCAATTACATCCGGCGAGTACTCGGAATCCGCCGAGAGAACCATGGAAATGACCTGCGTTTCATCCTTGAAGCCCTCAGGGAACAGCGGACGCACCGGGCGGTCAATCATGCGGCTGGTGAGGATTTCCCTTTCCGTCGGGCGCCCTTCGCGCTTGAAAAAACCGCCGGGAATCTTGCCCGCCGCGTAGTTGTACTCGCGGTAATCCACGGTCAATGGGAAGAAATCAATCCCCTCTCGCGGGTTCGATGTGCAGGCCGTTGCCAGGACAACAGTGTCGCCGTAACGCACCAGCGCAGATCCTTGCGCCTGTTTGGCGAGCTTGCCGCATTCGATGCTGAGCGTGTTTGAACCTAATGAGATACTGACTTGTTGCTGCATGTTTTATCCTCCGTGAGTCGGGCGGCGGGAACCCGCGTCCATCTCCCAGATCCAATGGTCACAGTTGGGCGTCCGCGGCGCCATTGGCGCCAGGGGCACTTGACTCCTGTGGACCGTTCTGGCTGGGAATCCGTCTGATTATTCATAACGTGGTGGGCGTGGTTCCAGAAATGGCAGGCATCCAGGTGTGGCGAAGGCCCCGCTGGGGTGGGTTGAGAGGTCTGAAGAAAACTCGACCCTCACGGTAATCCCGCGGGGCCGGCGGCAGTTTGACAGCTTCAAAATCCCAAATGCTAAAAATCGTTGATCTCAACCCGGCTACTTACGGATGCCTAACCGTTCGATGACCTGCTTGTAGCTCTCCGTGTTGCTGCGCCTCAGGTATTCCAGCAGGCGCTTCCGCTTACCTACCATCACCATCAAGCCGCGGCGCGAGGCATGATCCTTGCGGTTCACGCGGAAATGATCGTTCAGATAGGTTATCCGCCCGGTCAGAAGCGCAATCTGCACTTCCGGCGAGCCGGTGTCTTTCGGATGAACTCGAAAGCCCTCAATGAGCTTTGTTTTCTTTTCTACGGTCAGCGGCATCCGCCCGTTTCCTCACTTACAATTTTGAATTTTACTTTTAACTTCAACAGATTAGCACGGCTTCCATGCTTTGGTAAAGGCGATTATCCTTACACGGGTGCGCGACATAAAAGTTGGGGTTCAGGGTTTTGCTAGATTTCCTGCGTCCGTTTTTGCGTAGCGGGTACATCACCCTTGCCAGGTCAATCCCTCCGGGGTTGATTGGGTTTTGCCGCTTATTGTCCGTAGGTTGCATCTACGGCTATTCATGGGCTGGCCCCCTCGCGGGGGCCACATTCGCCTTCCACGCTCCTAATGCGTTTAGGAGTTCCCCCGGCTCTGCCGGGGTGGCCGTAGAAGTTTGACAGTTCCGGGAGTATGCAGTTCCCCGCATTGGTCGTGCCCGGCAATGCCGGCCAATACCCCTCACCCGGCTCGCTCCGCTCGCCACCCCTCCCTGGGGAGAGGGCGGGAGTCAACGACGGAACCACAGCCCTCTCCCATGGGGAGAGGGTGCCCGAGGTACGAGGGCGGGTGAGGGGTGGGTTGCATGCTTCGCCCTGCTTTTGAACGATTGCGAACAGGCCCCTTTGAGGGGCCAAAAATCGTAAAGCCCCCGGCTCTGCCGGAGGATACTTACCGTCTACGTCGCGCACCCATCCTTGGTAGGGGCAGCCGAAGCTCGCGTAGCGGAGGGTTTATCCCGCCACCTGAAAATGACGGCATAAAGCCGCCTCGACAATTACTGGCATCCGCTCACGACCGGTAGGAGGCGTTGATGGTGATGTAGCCGTGGGTGAGGTCGCAGGTCCAGATGCGCGCGGAAGCGCGCCCCTGATGAAAATCCAGGATAAGGGTTAGTTCAGCCTTATTGAATTCCCGTTTCGCGGCGGCTTCGTCGAAACCCGCGTCCACTCCCTGGTGGCAGAGCAGCACCTTGTTGACACGGATTTCCACCTTGCCGGGGTCAAACTCCGCCCCGGAATATCCGGCCGCGCAAAGGATGCGCCCCCAGTTCGGATCGCTCCCGGCGATGGCCGTCTTGACCAGGGGTGAGTTGGCGACGGCGCGCGCGGCGAGGTCCGCGTCCCGTTGGGTACGCGCGCCGCGCACTTCCACGGTGACCAGTTTTGTCGCTCCCTCCCCATCCTTCGCAATCATGCGCGCAAGCGTTGTGGAGAGTTCCGTAAGTCCTTCGAGGAAAAACGCTGCTTCGCGCGTCCGGGGCCGCACTTTGGCCCCGGAGAGCCCGCTGGCCAGCGCGAGCACCGTATCGTTGGTTGAAGTGTCGCCGTCCACCGTGACGCGGTTAAACGAGGCGTCCGCCGCGGCCCGTAGCATCGAGCTGAAGTCTGGCGGGCGGATGCCAACGTCCGTCGTAATAAAAGAAAGCATGGTGGCCATGCGTGGATGAATCATGCCCGAGCCCTTGGCAATTCCCGCAAGGCGCACCCGGCGGCCGCTGATTTGCGCGCCGAGGACGCAGGACTTGGGAAACGTGTCCGTGGTCATGATGGCCCGCGCTGTTTCTTCCGCCTTCCCGTCTGCGAGAGAAGCGCAAAGGGCCGGGAGGCGGCTTGTGATCCGCGAGGCTTTGAATGGCGTCCCGATCACGCCGGTAGAGGCCACCAGGACCTGGCCGGCCGGAATGCCCAAAAGTCCGGCCGCAGCGCGCGTTGTCTCTTCCGCGGCCCTCATGCCGGCGCGGCCGGTGCAGGCGTTGGCGTTGCCGGCGTTCACCAACACGGCGCGCGCGTGTCCGCGGCTTTGGGCCAGACGCCGCCGCGAAAGAATTACGGGTGCTGCCGCCACGCGGTTGGTAGTGAAGACGCCCGCCGCTACTGTCTGCTCCGCTTCCGAGTAAATCAGCGCGAGATCGAGCGCCCTCGGGTCCTTCTTAAACCCCGCGCGCGTGGCGCTGGCCGCGAAACCCTCCGGCGTGGCAAGATTCCCTTCGATGGTTTTCCAGGTAGGCATGAGAGAACTAGTCGAGCTCGCCCATCGGTTTCGGAAGTTTTGATGGCGGCCCGGAGACTTTCATGGAGTTGAGACTCTCGTTGCAGGCTTGGGTGAAGACTTCCTCGCTCTTGCTGCCCGTGTTGCAGACGGCCTGTACGACGCGGTCCGGCGCCATCACATGGGCAGTAACATTCGTGGACCGCGAGTGCGAATCATACTGTGAAACGATGTAGGAGTCGCGGCCATTTAATGTGAGGCGCTGGAACTGATAACCCAGGAGCCCGTTCCTTGTGCCTGCAGTCTCGATCTCTGCCAGTCGTTGATCTGAGAATCGGGAAGCCCCATCCGGATTGGGCGCAGATGTGATGGTGATTGCAGGCCCTCCGCCTAGAAGGTGAGACCTGTAAATCTTTACGCCACCGGCGAAATCATGAACCGAGCCATAGATTCCGGAGGCAATCTCCATCTGGATGCCGAGGCCCGTGTTCTGGTAGGGTAACTGCTTGAGCGCAGCATCCGCGACCCTTTGCTCGTGGCCAGGGTACCAGCGCACCGAAACGTATTCGACCCCCAGGATAATGGCGGCCGCGACAACGATAACCACAGTGGCCCACTTTTGGTAACTCATGAACTAGTATCTTAGCGTGGCCCGCATTCCGGCGCAATTGGGTTGCCTCCAGAGTGTGGTCACGTTTGCTATACTGGCGCGGATGCGGCAACGCCGCTTGCTCTCTCGCAGGGGCGTCGCTTCCGCACCCAAAGCCAGCCGGCGTAGCAAGCAGCTCCCCGACAAAGTAGGGAAGTGGTATAAGCTGAGTAAGCACCGTCATGGAGACGCGAAATACAGGATCAATCGAACCGTCTGCGGCTCTTCGCCAGATTCCTGCCGTCGAAGCGTTATTACGCCGCCCCGCGCTCGAAGGCGCGGCTCACCAGTTTGGCCGCCGCCGCGTGCTAGCTGCCGCTCGCACGGTGACCGGCAGGCTGCGGGAGAAACTCGCGCAAGGTGGCGAAGCGCCCATCAACATTGAATCCCTCGAGAGCGAAGTAATTGCGGCTGCCAGGAGTGGCTCGGAGTACTCTCTTCGCCCAGTGATCAATGCAACCGGCGTAATCCTGCACACCAACTTGGGCCGCGCTCCGCTCGCATCCGAAGCCATTCGGCACGCGGTCGAGGTGGCGGCGCGGTATTCCAATCTTGAATACGACCTCACCCTGGGTGAGCGAGGCAAGCGGGACGTGCACTTCCAGCAGCTCTTTGCCGAGTTGCTGGGCGCAGGGCCGGCGCTAGTGGTCAACAACAATGCCGCCGCCGTGTTCCTCGTCCTCAACACGTTGGCCGAAGGAGCTGAGGTCATCGTGTCGAGGGGCGAGCTGGTGGAAATTGGCGGCGCCTTCCGCATTCCCGATATTTGCGCGAAGAGCGGCGCCGTGCTGCGCGAAGCTGGGACGACCAATCGCACACGGGCCGCCGACTACGAAGCTGCCATCACGGACCGAACCCGCATGCTCTTGCGCGTACACCCCAGCAACTTCCGCATGGTGGGTTTCACTGAACGGCCCCGTCTCCATGATCTGGCAGCGCTGGCGCACAGCCAT
Organism: Terriglobia bacterium; assembly: GCA_050745285.1. Taxonomy (GTDB): domain Bacteria; phylum Acidobacteriota; class Terriglobia; order UBA7540; family UBA7540; genus RH2-MAG17b. The sequence goes on along the minus strand of JBOGJX010000129.1, from coordinate 9,532 downwards.
GGCCTGATCCTCATGGAAGACCTGGGCAGCGGGTGCTTGACGGACCTTGCTCCGTTCGGCCTTCGCGATGAGCCGATAGTAAGCGAAAGCCTGAAAGCCGGAGTGGACGTGGTTACGTTCAGTGGAGACAAACTGCTGGGCGGGCCACAGGCGGGATTAATCCTGGGGAGGCAGGAATTGCTTCAGAAAATCAGGAAGAATTCCCTTTACCGGGCCTTCCGCGCGGGAAAGTTAACCGTTGCCTTGCTCGAGGCCACGCTGGCCCTCTATCTCCGCGAGGACTACGACGCCATCCCCGCACAGCGCATGATCCGGGCTTCAAAAGAAGAAATCATGGCCCGCGCCAAACGCCTTGCGGACCAACTTTCGCGCATTGACTGCTTCTCAATCCACCTGAGGGATGGAGATTCCGTCGCAGGAGGCGGATCTTCGCCCGGCCAGCACATCCCCACCCAGGTCATCGCCATCACCCACGCTCATCGAAGCGCAGAGGAACTTGCGCGTGACCTGCGCCGGAACCACCCGCCCGTCATCACGCGGGTTGAAGACGAGCAACTAGTCCTTGATCTCAGGACGGTCCTCGATGACGTGGAGGAGAGCGAAATTGTCCGCGCATTTGAACAATTGGGGCATTGAGCCGGTAGCGCAGCGCGGCCTTTGGCTGCAACCATCAAACCAAATGTCATCCTGAGCGAAGCGAAGGATCCGCTCCGAAAATTTCGGTTAGGAGAGCGGAAGGGCACGGTTTCAACCGTGCCGCAAGGCGCTTCCCATTTTCGTTATCTTCTGCTGGACGACCCTTTGGAAAAGCAGATTCTTCGCTTCGCCCAGAATGACAGCTAAAAAGACTTTTTCAGCAGCCTGCCAGAGGCTCCGCTACATAGGCGTGGCGATGACGGCATGTAGCGAGCTAGTTGTTTTCGGGTGTGAGGGTGACGTCATCAACCCAGAACTTGCCGGCGATCTGGTTGACGAATTCCTGGCTTGCCGCTCGGGCAATAGCGATGGTCAGCAGATCGGTTTTGGGACCGGTCTCGAAGTCGAGGGAAAGCGGTACCCACGCCGGTGTTGTACCCGTGAGCTGATCCGTGTATTTATCGAGCAGCGCGGAATTGTAAGCGTCGCGCACTTCCATGCGCGGACCGCTATCCGTCGTGATGCCTTGTGATTTCATGTACGCCAATAAATGATACCGGTGGCTGGGAAGAACGGGCACAAGCTGATAAACGTTGTGATAGTCCACGTTTTGATTGCCGGGAAACTGGATCATCAGTGATTTGGCCGGCGAATGAAACGTGCTATCGTCCAGCCCGACATACACTCCGGCGACGCCGGCAATGCGCCAATCAAATCCGATGCCCAGAAGTGGATCCTCAAAGTCACCGTTCTCCACCAGGTTCTGCGAAGTCGATTCGTCGGTGGCCGGGATCACGCCCTTTGTCCGCAGCGTCCCCCAGACTTTGTAAGCCTCGGCTGATTGGTGCGCGCCGATCAAAACGTCCATATAGAGGGCAGCGCCGTCAGCCGAGAACTTCTGAGGACTATGCGCCAACCGTTCCCATACGGGTTTTGCCTGTTCCAACCGGTTTGTGGTGAGCAGGTAACCAAGATAGCGCAAGTTGGCCGAGGCATTATTCGGAATCAACCCGGAGAGGATCGCGTTAGCGTCCCCGGAAGCCTTCCACGCTGTGTTAAAGATCGGACCATCATAGTAGGGCACCGCAGCGAGAACCATCTGAAAGTGGTGGAACGCCTCGTTTAGGTTGTTGTGAAGGAGGAAGAAATTCCCAATGGCCCACTGGAATGCCGGTATACGCGGCGCCAGGATGTCAGCGCGGCGCATGCACTCCTCGGCCTGGACGTCGTTACCTTCAAATTCGAGCGCCGTGCCCAGATCCAGCCATGCCTGGGGATTGTATGCGTTAAGCTGAACCGCACGGGTGAGGTTCTTGATGGCAAGATCGGGTTGGGCATTGAGGACGGTGTATTGATACAGGCGACCCAGGCTCAATGGGTAGCGCGCATCGCCGGGATCAATATGAATCGCCGTCTGAAGGTTTTGCACCGTGGGTTTTCCGGCAATGACGGTTGCCAGATAATCTCTCGTCACCCAGAAGCACAAAAAGATGAAGACGACCACGCCTATAACCGCGGTGGCAATCCGCGCAGGTTTGTTCTTATGGGTAATTTGCATAATCTTTCAAGCCGCGCTGGTCATGTTGTTTTGCGACACCTGCAAAGCATGAAAATAAGGCGTAGGGGCGCCGCTTGCCGCGCACTTGGGCACGCCATGGCGTGCCCCTGCAATTCGTGACCCGCCAATCTTCAGGGCAGACCTCATGCGCCTGCGGCGCGCCACCTGGGATGAAGATAACGGCGGCATCCGATGTCCAAATTCCACGCTGTCCAAGCGCTGGATGTTACCACAAACCCTGATTAGACTGAACCCTTGCGGCGGTCAGTCCACCGCTACGGCCGCCGCACGCGGTTGTTGCTGCGTGAGGCAATGGACCGTTCCAAGGCCCCACATAAGATCCACCGCGTGAATTCCCACTACCGGTCGGTCGTGGAAAAGGTCTGACAGAATGCCAAGCGCCTTGTAGTCATTGGGGTCATTGAACGTCGGCACGAGCACGGCCGGGTTGGCGATGTAAAAATTTGCGTAACTCGCCGGAAGCCGCTGGCCTTCGAAATAAAGCGGGGAAGGCATGGGAAGCGGGATTACTTCGATCTTTGATCCCTCCTCCAGGCGCATTGCCTCCAGCCTCTCGCGGTTTTCCTGAAGTGGCTGATAGTTTGCGTCTCCCGAGTCATCTTCCTGGCAAAGCACCACGGTTCGCGGGCTCACGAACCGGCACAAATCGTCCACGTGCCCGTGCGTGTCGTCGCCGGCGATCCCACGGCCGAGCCAAAGCACGCGCGTCGCGCCCAGATAAGCGCGGAGAGCGTCTTCGACTTCGCGGCGGCTGAGATGCGGATTGCGCGCCTGGGTTGACGGATCAAGCAGGCACTCCTCGGTAGTTAGAAGAGCGCCTTGGCCGTTCACATCAACCGCCCCGCCTTCGAGGACGAATCCGGCGCCTTGGACCTCGGCCTCGATCATGGGGCAACCAAGCGCGGCCGCTACCTGCCCGGGTATCGCGCTATCCAGTTGCCAGTCGGAATACTTGGCCCAGGCGTTAAACCGGAACCTCACGATCGCGTTGTTGGCCGCGCCGCTCGATTGCGCCCGCTGCACGAAAATGGGGCCAAAGTCGCGAGTCCATCCGCGGTTAGTGGGAAAGATGAAAAATTCGACCTGGGAAAGGTCGATCCTGGCGCGCCTCAACACGGACATGGCGCGCGCCATGTGGCCCGGCGAATTCACCAGGACTCGCAGCATTTCGCCGGGAGTAATCTTGCGGGCGATCTCCGCGTAGACCCACGGAATGGGCTGAAACTTACCCGGCCAATCGGACGTATTATGCGGCCATCCAATCCAGGTCGCGTCATGGGGTTCCCATTCAGCCGGCATGCGTAGTTGGGCTGGCGCGGCCGAGGGCGCGCGGTCAGTTTGGTCGGCAGGAATTTCTTGCATGCGGGAGATGGTCATGATGTCGAGTTGCTTCACTGCAGCGAGAGGCCGTGAGCAGAGCCCTCTCACCCCCCCTCTCCCTTAGGGAGAGGGGGGACCACGAAGTGGTGGGTGAGGGCATTTTCCGGCACGGCTGAAGCCGTGCCCTTCCACCCTGCCCATTCAAAACGCAGACATCCGAGAGAGCCTTGCCGGAAGAAGCTGCTTGCTGACAGCTAATAGCTGATAGCTTCTTGCTTATCACTTGTCACTGCCTTTTGGGCTTCGGCTTCCACCCGCGCCTTGAGGTCCAGGAAAATCAAGTGGGATAAGATCACGTGCGCGTCTTCAATTCGCTGCATGTTATCCGACGGCACAACGATGGGGCAATCCAGGAGCGGCTTCATCTTGCCTCCGGCAAATCCGCCCATTCCTACGGTGGTCGCCCCCTTCTCCCGAGCGAGTTCGAGGCCCTGCAGGACGTTGGGCGAGTTGCCGCTGCCACTGATAGCAAACGCCACGTCGCCCGCCGCGATGAAGTTCTCCATCTGGCGAGCAAACACACCCTCATAACTCGAGTCATTGGCCCACGCGGTAATCACCGGTATATTGTCCGTCAGCGAAAGCACTTTAAGACGCTTCACCGGAGCCATCCACTCAGGCCCCGGCTGATGCGTGCCCTTGCCGAGGTCGGCAGCCATATGGGAGGCCAGGGCGGCGCTGCCTCCGTTGCCGAAAAGAAATACCGTGTGGCCAGACTGGTAGGCGTGAAACAGAATTTCAACCGCCCGCCCGGCCGCTCCGAGTGGGAGACGATCGATTGTCTCTTTCAACTCTCCGAGATAGGCCGCGAAAATCTGCCGCTCTTCGGTCACTTTCGTCCTCCAACTTTCGAATGCGCTTGCAAATGAATCCTTCCGGATTCTATGTACCATTCTCAATCATAGCAGGTCAAGCCTCATTCGCTGGCCGCGTTCGCTGGCCGCATTCGCTGGCCGACACGGCATAGCTCAAGCCATGCCGTGTCGGATTCACATGAGGCGTATCCGCCGCCGAAATGGCAAGTTTATATTATATGTAATATTATGCTTGACAATACCATTTCGCTGAGATACGTTTGAATCCAGCGTAACAAAAATGGAGGACTCATGCCAGAAAGCAACTCGATCAACCGCCGGCGTGCCGAGCGCCGGGAAGCTTCGAAAGCAGTGGCTCTGGTAGTCGAATCGGGTCACCACGAGATTGCAAGTCACGCATTCGCCGTAAACCTTTCGCAACTCGGTGCGCGCGTCCGCACCCCCGTGCGTCTGGAGCCCGGCCAGCAGGTAACGGTGATACCCCGTGAAGGGAAAGCCTACGCGGTGCCGAGCCGTGTCATCTGGGTGCACAGCGCGCAATCTGGCGGTGACACAGAGGTGGGTCTTGCCTTCCTGGAAGCCCAGGCTCCATCGTCATCGCTCCTGGCAGAATTGCGATAATGCGCATTAGAAAGGGTCGCGCCATGCCTCATGAACAACCCTGTCAAGTCATCCGGCCATCAGTTCCGGACATAACCATTGTCCCGGTACCATTGCGCGGCGCGGCGCAAAGCTTCCTGGGCGGGGCCGGGATGAAAGCCAAGATCGCGGACTGCCTTTGAGCAATCGGCGAACATCCGGTGCCGCGCCATGCGAACGCCTTCCAGAGGAACGCGCGGCGCGCGGCCGGTAAGCGCTGAAATCCCCGTATCCACGCATCCGGCAAGCAGCGCGACGGCATGTGGGATCCTGCAGCGCGGCGCCGGGCGCCCAGTGATGCGGGCGAGCGCCGCGAAGATTTCCTTAAGCGTCAAATTTTCCCCGCCTAATAAGTAACGCTCCCCCACCCGTCCGCGCTCGGCGGCCAGCAGGTGGCCCAGCGCCACGTCTTCCACGGCCACAATGTTCAACCCTGTATCAACGTAGGCCGGCGTCCTGCCATTCAGGAAATCAACAATGGTCCTTCCCGTAGGCGTGGGCTTCCAGTCACCGGGACCGACCGGTGTGGTGGGATTCACGATGACGACGGGCAAGCCCTCGCGCGCGGCGCGCAGCGCTTCCTGCTCGGCGAGGAACTTGGAGCGCTTGTAGTGTCCGATCATTTGATCGAGACGCGCCGGGGTTGCTTCGTTGGGAAAGCCATCCAGGACGGGTACGGCAATAGTTCCGACTGTGCTGGTATAGACGAAGCGCTCGACCGCGGCTGCGCGGGCGGCATCAAGCAGATTGCGCGTCCCATCCACGTTACTCTGATAAATCTCCTGAGGATTCTTCGACCAGAGGCGATAGTCTGCCGCCACATGGAAAACGCGCGCGACTCCAACCAGCGCGGCGCGCATGGAGGCCGCATCGCGCAGGTCACCTGCGACCCGCTCAACGGGCAGCCCCTCAATTGCGCGCAAGTCGCTGGTTGGGCGCGCGAGCGCCCGAACGCGCAGCCCGCGCGCGGTGAGCAGGCGCGCCAAGTGGCTCCCGACGAAGCCACTGGCGCCGGTGACAAGTGAGATCACAGAAAACTATTCAGCGAGGCGTGATGGGAGCTGGATTTGGGGCCGGATTTCGGGCTCGTCAGGTTCCATTTCAGCATCTTCCAGCTATCGCCGAGGGTGCGGTTTGCGCCCAACACGGCGGAGGGCTCATAACCCGCGTGCACCATGCAGTGCTCGCAGCGCGGGTCGCGCCCGCGTCCGTATTTTTCCCACGGCGTGCTATCCATGAAATCCTTGAACGTCTCGTGATGTCCGTCGGTGATGAGGTAGCAAGGGCTCTTCCAGCCGCGCGGGTTGTAAGTCGGATTGCCCCAGGCGGTGCACATCAACTCGCGCTCACCGGTCAGGTATTCAAGGTAGATGGGCGAGGTCATCAGGTTGTACTGCGTCAGGAACTGAGTGGCAGTGCGGAACTTTTCGCGTACTTCCTCGCGCGTCATAAAAATGTCCTTGCCCTGCACGGCGGCGTAGGAATACCCCGGCGAGATCATGTGCCCGTCGACGCCAAGCGTGCGGAGGTATTCCAGCAACTCGGCAATTTCGCTAAGGTTCGTCTGCTTGAAGATCGTCGTGTTGGTGCACACCAGGAACCCGGCGTCTTTCGCGGCCTTGATCCCATCGATCGCCGCCTTGAAAACGCCCTTGCGCTCGACGCAAAGATCGTGCGTCTCTTCCATTCCGTCCAGGTGCACGTTGAAGAAGAAGTCCGACGTGGCCCGGTAATCCTTCAGCTTCTTACGGATGAACATGCCGTTCGTGCACATGTAGATGTGCTTTTTACGGCCCAGAATCTCGCGTACCAAACGGGGCAGATCGGGATAAATCATCGGCTCGCCGCCGCAAATCGAAACAATGGGCGCGCCGCACTCATCGACGGCTGCCATACACTGCTCGACCGTCAGTTTGTCCTTGATGGTGGACTTGTATTCGCGGATGCGGCCGCAACCCGTGCAAGTCAGGTTGCAGGCATGGAGCGGCTCGAGCATCATCACCAGCGGAAACCGATCAATACCCCGGAGGCGCTTGCCCCCGATATACTTGGCCAAATCAACCGTCAACCCGAGCGGAAACCTCATAGGAAGCTCTCCTCAAGAACACGCACTCGCAGCGATTCATTCGTCCTCTTAAATTTTGATGCCGTGGAAAAGCGCGAGGTTAGCTCCGTTTGCCGCAACGAAACCCACGCGCCAGCGCGCTCACCGGCAGTCTGGCGGCAGAAATTCCGCCGCTATGACTACTTAGTGTGCCCCTTCGAGCAGGTTTCGTCAACCCGACCGGCTTTTTGGTGATGGTGCAGTTTGATGTAGAGGCGCCTTTACGCCGCCACAACATGGCGGGGGAACCCCCGCCGCTACGCCTCAAACTGACCACCTACCGCCGCTTCAACACGGCGGCGCGTGTTTCACTCAGCGTGTTTTCGAGCGTTTCACGGGGAATGCTGGTGACGAAGGGCCCGACCAGCCAGCCAAATCCTGTGGGAATATCACGGGTCAGCGAAATGGATTCGCACTGCACGTAGACGCCTCCGTCGCGCTCCTCAAACCGCCAGTAGCTGTTGATCCGCCACAGAAAGCCGCCGTCATGCCCCACCGGCATGAGGTACTCACCTTGCCCGCCCGCGTTCCCCACTTCCTGTATTCGTGTGGAGTAAGAGCGGCTTGAAACATGCGTGGTGTCAAGCGTCGAGTAGCGAACGTCGTGCCAGGTGTCGAGCGTGATGGTGATCACCTTCGATTCTTGCAAGCGCAGATAAACCTTGAAGTCATCACCTTGGCGAGCCAGCAGTCGTGAACGTATCACTTGCGGCCGGTAGTCATCCCGCTGGTGGTTGTAGTCCTGAACTGTGTTGAGCACGTGGCGGAGCGATGCGCCCCGGATAAATACAATTCCAAGCCAGTGGTGCACGAGCCCGCCGGGGACTTCGATAGTACGGCCGGAGGAATCAAGCGTGGTCAGCCTCGTAATGAAGACGTGGCCATGCTTGAGCGACCCGATGATAGGGTCGCGTTGGGCAGGGGGGAGTTGATTGAAATAAAGGAACGAGCCCGGGTTGCTCTCTTCCTTCGCAATGCGCGCTTCGGCAGCCTGCACGTAGCGGCTGAAACCGGCCAGGGTCTCCGGTTGGAGATCGGCCGTGCGGATACTCACCGGAAGCGCGGCAAGGACCGCGAGCGTAAGTGCCAATACAATAGAGTTCATCTCAGCCCCAGCATAATCCATGGCTGGCGTGCGACCGGCACAAAGATTGTAGAGGCGGCTCTGTTGGCGGCCCGGTGTTCTGCGGTGACGGTGCGACGCGCAAAATCCGGGGAAGGCATAAAAAAAGGCCCGCTTGCTTGAAGCGGGCCTTGGGGAAAGGAGTAAATTCTCGAAGCTTGAAGCTTACCTCTTCTTCTTAGCTGCTTTTTTCTTTGCGGGCATCAGCGAATTACCTCCTATCCGTATTTTCTGAAACTTCTTCGGTAGCGCCATCCCTTGGGGTTTAAAACGCTACCGCCACTATATGTAGTATCAATCGGCGCGATTGTCAAGACTTTTCTTTTCAGAAATTTGCATTCGTTAGAAGCTTCTCACAAACAGACTGCGCCGCACGTCTTTTGTCCGGATTCCGTTGACCAGCCGCGGACCTGGAAAAGCGCAGATCCCCGCTCTACCCCACTTTGCGTTTCCTCGCGCCTTGGCGTCTTTGCGAGAGGCTGTTTGTTTTTTCGAAAACCACGCACGGAGGAAACACTTGCGGACAAAAGCGCCGGTTATATACTTTACGGCCATTCAGGAGTCTCTATGAAAACTGTTGCCCATTCAATTTTCGGACTGTTCGCTGCACTGCCTTGCATCAGTGTTGACGGCGATCGGGCGCGATCCGGCCCTTCCTGATGCGTAATCAACGAAGCTCCTGCAATTGCCATGCTTACTTTGCCGGTCTGCTTTGATGCAGGCATAGCGCGACCAGATCAGAGATATTTGCTTCGCCCACGCACATGACCGTATCGGCGCCGCCCCAATAGATCTTCACCGTTCCATCCGACTCCGCCACGGCGCCACAGGTGAAGACCACGTTGTGAACATAGCCCGTGATTTCCCAGGGATCTTCCGGCTGCAAAATCCACGAGTCGCCTACCCCGATGACCTTTGCAGTGTCCAGCAGGTCATGAAGAGCAACCCCCAAGCGATAGACCGCTCCATCCATCGTTTGGAAAACTCCGTGATAGATGGAAAGCCATCCCTGGTCCGTTTTGATCGGCGGCGCGCCGGGACCGATCTTCATTTCATCCCAGTGATATGGTTCAGGCCTCATGATGAGCTGTGATTGGCCCCAAAAACGTAGATCCGGAGAATAGGAAACCCAGATAGACCAGGGAGCGATTTCCGAATGGGGACGATCAAGCCGGGCATAGAGTCCATCAAACTTCTCGGGAAAGATCACCACATTCCGATAGTCCGCCTGCGTGATGAGGGAGAACCTTTCCACC
>JBOGJX010000128.1:0-3281 GCA_050745285.1 Terriglobia bacterium | reverse complement strand
GCCTGCTCTGGTTGCGGCCAAGGGCCGCGGGGCGCTGCAAGCTGATGGCTGGCCGCCCATCGCCGCAGCGGGAGAGAAGCAATAACACCCTCGTTGCGGCACGGCTGAAGCGGTGCCCTTTCGCTGTATTTTCATAGCCTTGAGGGTGTGTCGCCAAGCGAGATGCGCGACTGCTTGTAACCTGGGAAAAGCAGATTCTTCGCGGAGTTTACCGTGAGCCTCTTCGCTACGCTCAGAGCGATTCGAAGAGGAGCGAATCGGCTCAGAATGACAAGTTCATGAAATCTTGCTAAGAAAAACAAGAAATTACTACCTTGCAATGCAAAGCGCCGGGATGAGGGAAAATGCACAACTCCAATTGAGAATATGTGCACCAAGCGCGCTGTAGCGCGTGCGTTATGAAGATGGGCGCGCCATCGAGCGCGTCCTACGAACCGAGGAGGAAGAGATTATGCGCCGGATCGACAAAAAGTTTTTACGGGAGAATTTTCTTGGCCTGAGCCTGACGTGCATTGGCGTCCTATTGTTGGCGCTTTCCATCACCGTTCATTTTAACCACCACGCGAGCGGAAGCGATTTCGTCCTTGCCAGTGGGAACGGGCTGAGCGGACAGGATATTCAGTCTCTGGCTGAAATAAACCAGGCTCACGAGCGCATTGTGAATGAGATCAAGCCGGCCATCGTGAGCATTCAGTCCACTCATGTGGTCCACGTTCAGCAGCAATCACCCATGTTCATGGATCCATATCTCCGCCAATTCTTCGGCAACATGTTTCCCAACGTTCCTCAGAACCAGCGCGAGCGAGCGCTCGGCAGCGGCGTAATCGTCTCGCCGGACGGTTATATCTTGACGAATAATCACGTGATCCAACACGCAACGGGCATCAAGGTGACGCTCACCAACGGGAAACAGTATGATGGCAAGGTGGTGGGCGCAGACCCGCAGACGGACATCGCCATCGTGAAGATTGACGCGTCGGGCCTGGCTACGGCGACGCTGGGCGATTCGTCCTCACTAAAAGTGGGCGACATTGTGATGGCGTTTGGCAATCCTTTTGGCCTCGATTTTACCGTGACCAAGGGAATTGTGAGTGCACTGGGCCGGTCTAACATCGGCTCCCGGATCGAGGAATACGGAAACTTCATTCAGACCGATGCGGCCATCAATCCGGGCAATTCCGGCGGCGCACTGGTCAATATTCACGGCCAGGTCATCGGAATCAACACGGCGATTCTCAGTAACAACGCCGGTCCCGGGGGAGAAGGCGGTTTCATGGGAATCGGCTTTGCCATTCCGTCCAATACGGCGAGGCACATCATGAACGAGCTGATCAAGAACGGCAAGGTGGTGCGCGGATACTTAGGAGTCCACATCGGCGAACTAAAACCCGCACTGGCAAAAGCGATGGGCGCTCCGGACACTAACGGAGCCATTGTCGAGGATGTTCAATCCGGCTCTCCGGCCGCCAAAGCGGGCCTCAAGGCCGGCGATGTGATCCGCTCGGTGAATGGCCAAACCGTGACCTCGTTCACGGCCCTGCGCTACGAGATAGCAGAGATGAACCCCGGCACGGAAGTAACGCTGGGCATCTTGAGAGATGGCAAACCCATGACCCTGAAGGTAACTCTCGGCACGCTGCCTGAGACCGCAAGCAATAGTTCTAGCGGACCGAACGAAGGCAGAGCGCCAAGCCACGGCACACTGCAAGGCGTCTCCGTGCAAGACCTGACTCCTTCGATCAGCCAGCAACTCCACCTGCCAGAGGGCACGCGCGGCGTTGTCATTACCAGCGTTGATCCAAACAGCGTCGCGGGTGAATCCGGATTATCACGTGGTGACGTGATCATGGATATCAACCGGCAACCGGTAACTTCCGTCTCGGACTTTAACCGTCTTGCGGCTGCCGCCACGGGGCAAACCCTGCTGCGCGTCATGCACCAGCAGCGGGGCGGTCCTCCAGTTCCGATGTTCCTTGCCATTTCACCGGGCGAGAACGGCCAGTAACGATCCATCAACAAAAGAGGCCGGGAGTTATTCCCGGCCTCTTGCCGCTTACACACCCCGCTCGTTTTCGTAGGGGCGCTGCTTGCTGCGCCCCCACGAAAACGGGAGTGGTAGCCACGGCATGAAGTTTATGCCGTGGATTTTTGCGCGTCTAAATGCCCGCCCATTTAGGATTTCAAATTTTGCAATAATCACCAATAATCCAAGATCACGATCAGTCATTCCCGCGCAAGCGGGAATCCATCCACAAGGCCGGTTGCCGGCATATGGATTCCCGCTTGCGCGGGAATGACGGCATTCAGCATGACCGCCGCTCAACAAGACGATGCCCTGTTCTCGCCCATATTTCCCGCGTGCGCGCGATGAAGGCTGGCGAGATTGGCGGCAATCACTGCCAATTGCTCATCCCTAGCGCCGCGAGCGCCTTTCTGAATCTCCACGGATTTCATGTAGAGCGCCTCAGCTTGCGGATATTTCCCGCTCGCGGCGCACAGCGTTGCAAGATTATTCAGGGCCGCTGCCGCGCCGGGATGCATCGGCTCCAGCGAATTCAACCACACGGCGAGAGAATCCTGGAACAACCGCGCTGCTTCCGGATAGCTGCCCTGCGCGCGGCGCGCGCAACCCACGTTATTGAGCGTGGCGGCCACGCACGGCGCTTGCGGACCCACGATGGATTGCTCGATCTCAAGCTCCCGCTGGTAGAGTCTTTCCGCGTCGAGCCATCGCGCCTCGTGAACGCAGCGGTCGGCGAGCTCGCAGAGGCTTTGCGCTGCGGCAGGGCGGTCTAACCCTGGCTCCGCGCCTGTGATCACTAGCGGCCGAGCCGCCAGAGCCGGGGTGACCCGCTGCTCCAAATCCACGGGAACTGGAATAGGCTCTGCCGCCTCACCCGTGCCCTGGCGGCGGTGAAGCGCATCGAGCTTATTCCGGCTTTCAACGACGAGAGCATGGTCCCGCCCAAACGCTGAATCCCGGATCTCCAAAGCGCGCCGGTAGTGCTGCCCAGCGGCGCTCGCGTCTCCACCCGCCTCGCATACCGCGCCGAGTTGCATCAGGTCGGCGGCAACCTCCGGATGGTTTGAACCCAGGGCCTCTTCATCAATCCCGAGGACGCGCTCGTATAGCGGCTTGGCTTCTTGTCTGCGCCCGGCAGCGCAATACAAATCGGCAAGATTATTCAGGATGGTTGCCACCTCGGGATGCCGCGGCCCGAGCGTCTTTTCCTTGATGGCGAGCGACTGCTTGAAAAAGGCCTCGGCCTCGCCGTGCTTCC
>JBOGJX010000127.1:0-3841 GCA_050745285.1 Terriglobia bacterium | reverse complement strand
GCGAGGCTTTTTCTGTGACCGAAAATGAGATTACCAAGCAGATTGCAGACGCCGCAGATAAGTAGAACACGGACACCACATGACGCGTTACTTAATCCACCCGCTCAAACTCGACCGTGTTCAGACTTATCCGCTGAAGTCGCGTTCGAGCAAGGTCACGGTGGCGGAGTTTGCCAAGCCCGTAGGGATTGGTGTTTCTGTGAGCCATTGGATTGACTCCCTGCCGCGCATTCTTGCGGCGGGAAGTTTTCGCGACGTGGTTACGGCGTTGGAGAACGCGCGGAAAAAGAATAAGCCCTTGATCTGGGGCCTGGGCGGGCACGTGATCAAGGTGGGATTGGGTCCGGTTCTCATTGATCTCATGCGTCGCGGCTATATCACCGCCATTGCCATGAACGGCGCCGCGATGATCCATGATTTTGAGGTTGGACTGGTTGGCGCCACGTCCGAGGACGTTCCCGCTGTGCTCGGCGAAGGCCGCTTCGGCATGGCGGAAGAGACGGGACGCTATATCAATGAAAGCATCATTGCGGGCGACACAGACCAGCTTGGGATTGGCGAGGCCGTAGGCGGTTTCCTGGCCCGCTCGCGCGAGGCGCGCTTTCGGAAATACAGCGTGCTTGCGGCGGCGTATAAACGAATAATCCCGGTGACGGTGCACGAGGCGATCGGGACCGACATCATCCACAATCACCCTGCCATAGACGCGCGCGCCATGGGCGCGGCCACGCACCGCGATTTCCTTCTGCTGGCTGCGCTGGTCAAGCAGATGGATGGGGGCGGGGTATATTTGAACGTGGGATCGGCGGTGATCCTTCCCGAGGTTTTCCTGAAGTGTATCAGCCTGGCCGCGAATACCGGCCGCGCGCCGCGCGGCATCACTACGGTGAATTTCGATTTCATCCAGCATTACCGGCCCACGCAGAACGTGATCTTGCGACCCACGGCCGGTGCAAGCAGTGGAAAAAATCGCCGCCGGAGCCAGGGCTTCGCGCTGACGGGGCACCACGAAATTATGATTCCGCTGCTCGCAGCGGCCCTGGGTCCGGGTTCGACGAGGCGGCGAAGGGGCGCCGGTTAGCGAACCTGCCGTGACGGGCGCTTGCTTCCCGCCCGCATCGTCACTATATTATTGCTGCCCATGCATCCGGAAAATCCTGACGGACAACTTGTGCCTTCGGAGGACATCTTTCCCGGACCATCCCCCGCACCTATGCTTCCGCCCGCGCCGGAGCCTTGGACCCTTCTTGACCTGCTTTTTTTCATCATTTTCTTTTTCGCTGCCTTGTTCGTGACCGGTTTTTTAGGTCTCGCCGGATATACATTGCTGAAGCCCATCGTGGGCTGGCATGGGTCTGCCCAAGCGCTGGGCAAGAACACTTTTTTCCTGCTGGGCGTGCAGTTCGCCTTTTATATTCTCCTCTTCGGGTACGTGTACTTTCTGGTAGTCTTCCACTACCGCCTTAGATTTTGGGAGGGGATGAAGTGGGGCCACCTTACAGGGCGAAGAGTGGAGCGGTACATTGCCGCTGGCGTTGCCATGACGATCGTGGTCCAACTGCTCCCAGCCTTCCTGCCGGACAAAAGCCACTTTCCTCTGGAGAAGATGTTCAGCTCCCCGGAGTCGTCCTATGCCATGGCTGCCTTCGCGGTGATCATAGCCCCTTTTATGGAAGAGCTCATCTTCCGCGGAGTTCTTTTCTCAATCTTTGAAGCCCGAGTGGGGCTCGTGTTTGCCGTTATCGCGACGGCCGTGCTGTTCGCCGCAATGCATATTCCCGAATACAGCGGCGCGTGGGATCACGTGTTTCTCATTTTCCTGGTTGGGTTGATTCTCTCGCTCACGCGCGGCCTTACCAAATCGCTTGCGCCGAGTGTTGTCCTCCATGTCACCTACAACGGCTGCCTCATGATCGGTCTGTTTTTTGCCACCTCGCATTTTCGCATGATGCAGGGCCTGCTGTGGAAGTAAGCGCGGCCAGGCGCTTCAACAAAAGCAATTCACCACGAAGACACAAAGACACCAAGAAGAAAACAGAGAGCCAACCGGGCGCCACTTAGCCTTCTGCGTTGTAATATTTGCTGTTCCTTTTGGCTTTGGGTTTTTTTGGTGACCTTAGCCTTTGCCGTTCGTTGATCAGCAACACTTCCCAGGGTCCGGAGGCGCGGCAGCGGTTCCGGGCTGGTCCGCGTTGACGGAGGTCCTGCCGCGCCGCGGTAATCCCTTTGCCCCGATGTCGTGCCGGTATTGCATGCCCTCGAACTGGATCTTGTTCACGGCCACATAGACTCGTTGAATTGCGGCTTCTAGATCCTCACCGCTGGCCGTAACGCCCAGCACGCGCCCACCGCTGGTGAACAGTTGGTGATCACGGACGACAGTGCCGCCGTGGAAGACCTTCACCCCTACCATGTTCTCCGCCAGATCGTAGCCCTTGATGGGGTTCCCCGTTTCCGGGCATGAAGGATAACCTTGCGAAGCAAGCACCACACACACGGACGGATTTGGGCTCCAATGGGGATCGCGCGCGCCCAGCGTTCCGTCGCGGGTTGACGAGAGTATCTCCGCCAAGTCAGACCGCAGCCGCATAAGCACCGGTTGGGCCTCGGGGTCTCCCATGCGGACGTTATATTCGAGTACCTGTGGGCCCGCGGCCGTCAGCATAAGACCAAAGTAGAGGAATCCCCGGTAGGCAATACCTTCGGCCATCATGCCCGTCAGTGTCGGGCCCACGATCCGCCGCATGATGTCAGCCCTCACGCCTTCGCTGATGATCGCATCATCGCTGTAGGCCCCCATGCCACCCGTGTTCGGCCCTTGGTCGCCATCGAGCAGGGCCTTGTGGTCCTGGGACGGCGGCAGCGGCAGGACGCTATGCCCGTCCGTGAGAACGATGAAGGAGACTTCTTCGCCGGAGAGGGCCTCTTCGATCACCACACGCTCACCGGCACGGCCAAGCTGCATGCAGCGCATAAAAGCCTCGATCGTCTGTTCAGCTTCTTCGCGCGTTTTCGCTACGACCACGCCTTTGCCGGCGGCAAGGCCGTCCGCCTTGATGACTACTGGCGCCGGGAAGTCCGCCAGCGCTCGAACGCCCTCTTCAAAGCTTTCCGCAGTCACAAACCGGGCGGTTGGCACGGCGTGGCGCTGCATGAATTGCTTGGCAAAAATCTTGCTGCTTTCGAACTGTGCGGCCGCACGCGATGGTCCCACGATCGCCAAGCCTGCCTTGTCAAACACATCCACCACGCCCGCCGCGAGTGGAGCTTCCGGCCCCACCACCGTGAGATCAGCGCCCAGCCTTGTGGCCAGGTCGAGCATTTCCGCGGAGTTCGACAGATCGACGGGCAGGCATTCGGCCTCCTGGCCAATGCCGGGATTGCCCGGAGCGCAGTAAATCTCCTCCGTCATCTGGCTTTCGCGCAGCTTCCAGGTCAGAGCGTGCTCGCGGCCCCCCGCGCCGAGTACCAGTATTTTCATAGAGTGCGTTACATTAAGGGGATTCACCCCTGCTTGTCAATCCGTATGATTAAAGGTTGCCCGCTTGGCCCGGTAGTGGGTCAGCATGATGTGTAGCGGCGGGTTTACCCTGCCATCTGTGGCGGCATAAAGCCGCTCCTACATCAAACTGACCCACTGTCCTTGGACCGTCGGCTTGACCCACGGGCATGCGGCAGCTAGAATTAAGGTTTTAACCACTGACAATTACCTTTCCTATCAGCCGTTCATGTTGCCTTGCCACACGCGCAAGTCAGGATGCGGGGGCTAGAATGGTTAATCTACCCTGAGGGTTCTGGTCCGGAGGATGGAAGGGCACGGCCGGTTTTCTCAAGATTGGGC
>JBOGJX010000126.1:0-4010 GCA_050745285.1 Terriglobia bacterium | reverse complement strand
CTTGAGGTCCTCGGGGCTGAGGCAAACGCAAACAACCTGAAAAATTCGCCATCGAAAAGTGCCTCGCAAGCTCGCTTTGCCCACTCACCCTTAGTTGTCCCACAGACTCCCCCGGGGAGAACCAGGGAAGAGAACTTGCCGTCGTGAGGACTCACAGCCACCAATCCATAAGTGTATTCGCGGATGATCTGCTTGCCGACGCACGGCCGCTCGGGCCACGGCGCCCAGCAGCGGCGCTCGTCACTGAGCCGCCCGAAGCGGGCCTCGTCTTGAAACAGCAGGCGTACGCTCATGGCCGGCGGTCGGCCTGTTAACGCTTCTTGGAGGAGTTGGGGAAGTTTTTTTTGAATTCTTCCTGACGCGGGCGGCTGGCCCGGACATGGCGTGGCCGAGGACCCAGCTTGCGCCAGCGGTGGCGATGGAGCAAACGGTAGACATAAGCGAGGGAGACCTTCTTGCCGGTGGCTTGGCAGAGTTGAGCGTGAATCTGCGGAGCGGTGAGAATCCTCCCTTGTTGGGCGCGTTCTTGGAGGCCCGCCAGAAATTCCTCTTCCCGCTCCCAGGCAAGAAAGGCCCACCGGCGTCCGCCTCGCCCGACTCGCTCCAGACCCTCGGGCCCTCGCTGATTATATTCGCTGAGCCACAGCCAGACCGCTTGCTTGGAGACTCCGAGCAGCGTGGCGACGTGATGAGCCGGATAAGGACCAATGAAAGTCAGCCAAATGGCCAATCGTTTCTGGTATACGTTGCGGTCGCGGGCTTCTCGAACCCACGTCTGCAGGTCCTGGGCCGACAGCCAAGGCTTGATGGCAGCAGGTCTTCGCATCTGTTTTGTACCCCGCGCCGATCATATTATGCTCTATGTTTGATGTCAAATTAGTATCAGACCCAGGATACGCTGGAGACCCAACGCACTTCCGCCGCTCTTCTGGTTGGTGACGAACCACATGGCTTGAAACCGGCCACCGGACCCGCTGGAGATACGTGATGCACGCCCGCTCCGAAGAGAACCACTTGTCGAACTCCTGAATCGTCCGCGGATAATCGACTCCGCCGACGGGGTGAGGGCGATTTTGGCTCACCACTATACCTTGGGGCTGCGAGAGCGAAATGGATAGGCCGTTTCGCGCAATATCAAAGTGATTGAAGGATAAGGACATGCTTGCCACTGATGTTACGCGAAATAAAGTCACAAAGTACTAGCCTCCTCAGCGTACAAGTCCGGTACCCGTTCGAGCCGGCCCATGTCCGCTCGCAACTTTTCGCAGCACATTAATCCGCATGAAACACTTCTTTCATATTGGCCCACCACTCGCCCTCAGCCCGCGTCGAGATCGGGACTTGCATCGGATTCATGATGGCCCACCATTCCTGCGTCTTGGGGTCGGCAGCCATCCGCGCCATGTCTGCCTCAAAATCGTCGCCGACGTACACGAAATAGGCGAAGAGGGTATCGTCTTTGAGAAAAATTGAATAGTTGCGAATATTGCAATCGTGGATGGTCTTCAGAACTTCCGGCCAAACGGCAGCGTGATGGCGTACATACTCGTCAATCTTGTCGGGCCGGACCTTCAAGACTTGCCCGTAGCGTTTCAATTTGGTTGAACACATGTAAGGATTCTCCTGGTGTGATCTGCGAATAATGCGCACTAGATGGATTTTTTATCACTCGACGATAGCTTTCCGGAGGTCCATTCCACCTTGAATCAACTCCGGGAGATGATCCGCGACGCCGTTGTGGGGTATCCGGTGCGTGATCCACTGGCCCGCGTCAATGACGCCGTGTTCCATCAGCCTTAATATCCGGCGAAAGTCCTGCGCGGTGGGATTCCGGCTGCTCATCAGGGTCATCTCGGCACTGTGGACGGAAGGATCGTTAAAGGTGACGTCACCCATGAACAGACCTACGAAAACCAGCTTCCCACCGTGGGCCACGTATCGCAAGGCGCTCATCATGGACTGGGGATTGCCCGTGCAGTCCATCACCACTGTGGGCAGGTCGCCATGGTGCAGATCTCGAAGCTGGGCTATGGGGTCGCCGGCGGCGTTAAGGCAATGCGCTATCTTCAGCGTGTTGCGGCAATAGGCAAGCCTCTTTTCGTCCACGTCCATCACGGTGATCTTAAGGCCAGCCGACCTGGCAAACTCAATAAGGGCCAGCCCAATCGGTCCTACGCGCCCACCACTAACAACGTGTCCTCGGGGCCGAGCGAGGCGCGCTGGATGGCGTGCAGCCCTATCCCAAGCATCTCGGTCAGAGCCAGTTGGTCAAATGAAAGGGCTTCCGACTTATGCAAGTTTGAGACCGGGACCATCAACTGCTCTTGCATGCCCCCCATCCATATGTACGCCCAGAACCTTAAGCTGCGTGCAACAGTTGGTTTTACCGCGCCGGCAAGCGATGCAGTGGCCGCAATGGATGTAGGGCTCCAACGCGCACCGGTCGCCCGTCTTTAATCCGAAATCGTTGGTTCCAACGTTAATAATCTCAACACCCGATTCATGACCCAGGATGCGCGGATAGGTGAAGAAAGGCTGATTGCCGCGAAACGCGTGGAAGTCCGTTCCGCACACCCCCACCCTCCGGATACGCACCACAACCACGTTCGGACTTGGTGATCCAGGGGGTTCTAAATCGGCCATGCAAAGCAGTCCAGGTTTTTCCAGTACCACAGCCTTCATGCATCCCCCATGTCTGCTGAGGGATTACAAAATATAGCCGGATCGCATTGTCAGAGTCTCTAATTGTTTTCTGGCCCTCCGCTCAGCCAGGTCTTGTTCAGTATGGGCTGCAGGATTCTCTGTGCTTCTTCGATCAGAGCCGGATCCAAAGGTGTGTCCGCGGCCTTCACATTTTTCTCCAGACTGCGGCGGTTGGACATGCCAACCAGCGTCGTATGGATCTTGGGGTTGGACAGGGAAAACTGAAGTGCAAGCTGGGCGATATCGACGCCTTTCGCCCGGAAACGTGCGGCAAGTTGCACACAGGCGACCTTGATCTCCTTGGGTGCTGGGTACCAGGCAGGAGGTCCCTGCTGCGTCAGAAGTCCCATGGAGAATGGTGAAGCTAATCACGCCAATGCTGCTTGCCTCAAAGTGGGGCAGCGCGAACTCCAGTGCAGCGTCGTTCAGTGCATAATGACAATATGAGAGGATCGTATCAACTGAAGCGCGGTCTATCACTTCATGGAGAATTTTGAGGGGGAGGCCGGTGATCCCCACAAAACGGGCCTTCCCCTGCTGCACAACCTTGCGAAGTGCAGGCAGCGTTTCTTGGATCACCTGGTCGAGAGAACCGAATTCGATATCGTGACATTGAATCAGGTCGACCCAGTCCACATTGAGCCGGCGTAAACTCTCGTCCACGCTTGCGGTCACCCGCTGGGTGGAAAAATCAAACTCAGCATCTCCGTACCTGCCTACTTTGGTGGCAAGGTAATACTTATCGCGAGGTATATCCTTGAGCGCCCTGCCGAGGACGCTTTCTGCCCGGGTGATTCCATAGAACGGAGAGCAATCAATGAAATGGATCCCAGCCTCCACCGCCGCGTGTACAGCCCGTATTCCTTCATCTTCGTCGATCTGTTTGAAAATACCACCCAGAGGTGAAGCGCCAAATCCGATTTTGGACACCCTCAACCCTGTCTTTCCAAGCACTCGATATTCCACTTTATCCCTCCGTATTTTGATCCGTGAGCTAAGGGCTTTCGCAAATCAGCGAAACGGCCTATCCATTTCGCTCTCGTAGCCCCAAGATATAGTGGTGAGCCAAAATCGCCCTCACCCCGTCGGCGGAGTCGATTATCCGCGGACGATTCAGGAGTTCGACAAGTGGTTCTCTTCGGAGCGGGCGTGCATCACGTATCTCCAGCGGGTCCGGTAGCCGGCGTGTGACGGAGGCGGCGCCTGGATGACGGCCCGCGGCCTGCTCCGATGCGCCGCATGCCAACGGCAGACCTCGCTGGTCGCCGGGACGATCTTCGAGGGCACGCGGAAACCGCTGCGGACTT
>JBOGJX010000125.1:0-3922 GCA_050745285.1 Terriglobia bacterium | reverse complement strand
GCGCAGCAAGCAGCGCCCCTACGGAGGACATCGCAAGTCATTTGGTTTCAATATCACGTTCGCCTATTTTCGGAAGCAGATGCTTCGCTTCGCTCAGCATGACATATCGGGATTCTTCAGTGACTTGCTCATGCAATTGCCGGATTCGCTTCGTATCCGGCAAATCATTCAAGGCTTGATGCCGGAACCCTCAACGATTGTGATATATCGGTCCACCGGGAGATCAGTGAAAGTCTCCACCCGGCCGCTCGGCTGAGGCCATCGGATCTCGAGTCTGTCGATGCTGGTTCGCTGGCCGATTCCCAACACCTCGCGCGGATCGTGCGATGCCAGGTAACTTCCGCCGCCAACCTTCAATCTGCTGCGCCTTAACTCTCCCGCCTGCCACACGATGCGCGCCCCGATAGCATCAGGATTTGCGTGCCTGCCAATGAGGCGAACTCCCAACCAGTGGCTGCTCTTCGCGGTGACGTTCTTGAGCAGCAGAGGAGCGCCATTGTTGATGCCAATCAGCACGTCCACCGCGCCGTCGTTATCGAAGTCGCCGATGGCCATCCCACGCGCCGCAAAAACCTCCTTGAAGACCGGGCCGGCCCGAACGCTCACGTCGTCAAACCCGTGGCCATTGTTATGAAAGATCAGGAGTGGTTCCTTGTACTTGACGCCGTAAGAACGCTCCTGAATCTTGTCGTCGGGGTGTCCGTCGGCGATGAACAAATCCACGTTCCCATCGTTGTCGTAGTCGAAGAACTTGACGCCCCACCCGCTCATCAGGCGCGTGGCGGAGGCAATCCCGTACTTTTCCGCCACGTCGTCAAACGTCAGATCATGGTTGTTGTGGTACAGGGAATACATCTCCTGGTCGATATTCGTAACGAACAGATCCTCCCAGCCATCTTGGTCATAGTCGGCGGAATCGACGCCCATGCCGGAGCGCGCCCGGCCATCCGGACTGTAGCCCACGCCAGCCTCGAGGCCAATTTCTTCGAACGTGCCGTCTCGCTTGTTGAGAAAGAGGAAGTTCTGTACGGTATCGTTAGCTACAAACAGGTCCATCCAGCCGTCATTGTTGATGTCCGTGGCCACGACACCCCAGGCTTTCCCCAGGACGCTGCCGATGCCGGATTTGAGGGAAACATCGGTGAACGTGCCGTCAGCATTGTTGTGAAACAGCCAGCTCCGCGCCGGCGGATAGACACGAGGGTAACAATAGTATCGCTCGCCGGTCTGCTCGTTACCGCAGAACTTGTTCATGGATTTGTTGAAATCGACGAACCGGCAGACAAAAAGATCCAACCGCCCGTCATTATCGTAGTCAAACCACACCGCGCTTGACGCCCAGCCCGGCGCCGCCACCCCCGCTTTTTCTGTTACGTCCGTGAAGGTTCCGTCCCGGTTGTTACGGAAAAGGATGCTTCGGCCGTATTGAGTCACGTAAAGATCAGGCCAGCCGTCACCGTCATAATCGCCAACGGCGACCCCCATTCCGTAACCTCCGCCCGACACACCGGCCGTTTGGGTCACATCCGTAAACGTGCCGTCGCGGTTGTTGTGATAGAGCGCGTTACGCAGCGGAGGCTGAGGGTCATAGAAATCGCAACGGCCGCTGTTCACAAGGTAGATGTCCATCCACCCGTCGTTGTCATAATCGAGAAACGCGCATCCGGCGCCCGTCGTCTCCGGCATGTAGTACTCCGGCGACCGGCCGTTCACGTGTTTCCAGGCAATTCCGCTGACCGCGCTAGGAATCGGAACGAATAGCGCCCTTGCGGAACCGTCTGTAGGCGCCATGTTCCCAAGGAGGGCGCCAGGCGCGATTATTCCGCCTGCCACAGCCGAACCGGCGCCCAGCATTCGTAGAAGATCTCTTCGTGATAATCTATTCATCCTCTCATCGCGGTTTGCATCGTTGCAGCCTCTCCCGGAGAACTCATCGCTATCTGCACCGCCGATCCCCGAGTTTCATTATCGCCCCGGTTGCTCCTGCGCTATACCTGCAGATTTCTGATCGTAGTAAAGAGGTCCCGATTTTCCGGCTTCACGGTTCAACCGCGCGAACAGCGCCCAGGCGCGCGCTGCATCCTGCTTGCGGCCGGTGCGGGAATAAGACGTCCCTAACGCATAATAAAGATTCGCTACACCGGAAAAAGACGGCCGGGCGATTTCGAGCTCCCGTATGCCTTGGCGATAGCGCTTCGTATCAACCAGCAGCAAACCGAGAAGATAATGTCCGAACGGGAGCCTCGGGTCGAGCTTCACGGCTTCCTCGGCATATGGGATGCCTGCCGCGGAATCGATCCTGTACTTGATCGCAGCGATTTCCAAGCGCGCCATTACTTGGTCCGGGTCGATCTTAATGGATTCTTCAAACTCCGTCGTTGCATCTTTCGTGTCGTGAAGCTCAAGCAGAAACTTGCCGTACGCGTAGTGGAGGCTGGCATCTGCGGGATAGCGTGCAACAAGGGCGCTATACTCTTGCTGAGCTTCATCGAATTTGTTTTGTGCCGCGAGGCATTCCCCTTGACCAACCTGCTCAACGCCCGCACTACCCGCCGGCCCGGACGCGGGAGGATATTTCCCCCGCATCCGCAGCGCGCTCATGCCCAGAGCCCGCATCACATCTTCGTTCGCGACGCCGTCGGCGCATAATCTGTCGAGAGCTTCCGAAGCAGCCTCAAACCTTCCTTCCTGTTGCAGAAGCACTCCCTCATGATAAAGCATGACATGCTGCAATTGCGGGTCCTTGGCGACACCCAGACTCTGACCGTGCTCAAGGTGCTCAAGGGCGCTCGCATCCTGGTCCAATTCGACTTCACAAAGCCCAAGCATCACCCACGCCGTCCCATCCTTGGGCGCCAGCGCCACGACCTTACGGAACGAATCTGCCGCGCCGGTATAGGCATTCTGATCGTACAGGATTGTTCCCAGGGACCACCAACCCGCTGTCCATGCGGGGCGCAGCGCGAGGGCTTTTTTGTACAAAAGGACGGCTTGCTCCAATTGATCGGCATCGCGTGCCGCGTCTGCTCTTGACGATAGATCCGCGAAAGCGGATACACCTGATGGCTCCGTCTGCGCCGGGATTGGCGGGGTGCAAAGCAGGCCGAAGATAACCAGTAGAAGCAGTGGCGTCGCAGCACCTGCCAGATGGGAGGAGAGGTAGACTAATCGACGAGAAAACAATCACATCACCTCGAGGGCGCAGGTAACCGCAGCCAGTTCGTGTTCTGAATCCTCCGCAGACTTTTCGCCACGGCAAAAGCTCAGCATCAGAAAAGGCCGCTGCGGCGAGCACCCTTAGTGTATGGGTCTTCGTCCAAGAGCGCCTAAAGGGGATTCGTTCCAGTTGATGTCATTCACGGAGTGTGCGATACTTGGGCCGAAAGGCGAATGGCATGAAATTGATTGTCACCATCCTTCAGGACGAAGACGGGATGTTCGTCGCGGAGTGCCCGTCGATTCCTGGCTGCGTCAGCCAAGGGGAAACCGAAGAGGAAGCCGCCAACAACATCCGCGAAGCGATCAAGGAGTGTCTGGAAGTCCGCGCTGAACTGGGGTTGCCGCTCACGGTCACGACCCGCGAAGTGGAAGTTCTCGCCTGATGCCCCCTGTTCCGATTCTCCGCCCGCGCGACGCTCTCCGTGCGTTCGAGAAACTCGGCTGGCGAATCGTCAGGCAGCGCGGGAGCCACATCATTCTCACTAAGCCGGGGTATATCGCCACCCTTTCTGTGCTGACCACCCTGCCATCGCCCGAGGAACGCTTCGTAGCCTTATCGCGCGAGCCGGCGTGAGCGTCGAGGATTTCCTGGCCGCCCTCGAACGGTGAAACACGGCCCATGTCGTGTCGCGCAGCGGGGAGGCGCGCTCCGATCGTCCGGAGCGCGCCCTCGCAGGAATCAGAACTCGAATCTTCCCTGTAT
>JBOGJX010000124.1:0-7986 GCA_050745285.1 Terriglobia bacterium | reverse complement strand
CAATAGAATCTCGGCAGTCAGATGCTTGTTAGGAGCATCTCACTGATAACACATTACTTGGATGCCATAGACCAATGGGTCACAAAAATGCAGTGCTTGTATTCAGGCACCCGAAAGGAGGAAAGACAATGGAAAGCCCACACCGAGAGAGGCAGCACTCCATTCGCGTTCTTATCGCAGACGACCATTCTGCGGTGCGGCAAGGCTTACGGACGCTTTTGAGATCGCGGGACAGGTTTCAAGTATGCGCAGAGGCTGACAACGGACGGGAAGCCATTGCCAAGGCCAGGATTGCAAAGCCTGACGTCGCCCTGCTGGATGTGAGCATGCCCGATATGAATGGGCTCGAAGCCATGCGAATCATCCTGAAGACGCTCCCTGGAGTGGAAGTGTTAATTCTAACTCAATGTGAATCTGAGGGACTGATTGACACCGCTCTGCAGGGTGGCGCGCGCGGGTACATGCTGAAGTCTGACGCGGGATCTGACTTGGTGAACGCCGTCGACGCCTTGAGCCGACATCGGCCTTTTTTTACTTACCGCGCGGAAAAGATGGTCCTGCAAGGCTACTTAAGATTCAAGGGCTCAGATGGCCGGGCGAATGACGTTTGCGCGTTGACGCCCCGCGAGCGTGAAATCGTTCAACTTCTGGCGGAAGGCAAGAGTAATAAAGAAGTCGCTGCGGCGGAAGGAATCAGCGTGAAAACCGCCGAGACCCATCGGGCGAACATCATGAAAAAAATCAATGTCAATTCCGTCTGTGGAATCGTGCATTACGCCGTGCGTAACCAGATCATCACCCCCTAGCCACGCATCCCGTCCCCTCGGCCACCCACCTCCAAATGATGGCGCTTCCTTGGTTTGAATCACAGTCGTCTCCCAACAGGGCGGAAAAAAGCACACAACCTCATGCTCCCGCGTAAAGACGCCGATGCACGCAAAGAGAAACTTTCTCAATGGCGTTGCCCGCCTGGGCCGGGTGGGCGGGGAGCTTTCACTTTTATTACCCGCAGGAATTGGTAGCGGGTCAGCCACAAATGGCGGGGTAAACCCGCCGCTACACATCAAACTGACACATATCCAGAAATTCATCCCCTTGCCTCGCGTTGCAAGACATGCTTCAATGAGCAGAGGTTATTATCTCGTTACTACGGCATCTGAAAGCCCCGGCGCGTTGAAGGCGTATAGCGGCGGCGTGTCGCAAAGCGACATGACGGACTGCTGTGAAAATAGCCAAACGCTGTGTTGAAAATAAATGGGTTGCAATGTCCTCCGTAGGGGCGCTGCTTGCTGAGTCCGCGGACGTTGGGCGCGGCAAGCAGCGCCCCTACGTCATTTTCATCCCAAGTGGTGCGCCACAGGCGCATGAGGTCTGCCCTGAAAAGTTCGGTCAAGACCCCCTCACCCGGCTCGCGACGGGAAGCACTGCTTCCCCGCCCGCCACCCTCTCCCCAAGGGTGAGGGCCGGGAAAAAGTAAAGAGGCCAGCCCTCTCCCAGCGGGAGAGGGGGAACCGCGGGGGAAGCAGCGCTTCCCGTCGCGGTGGGTGAGCGGTTTTTCATGGCGTTGCGGATGTGTCAAAGCGCCATGACCACTCAATAGGGACATTTGACTTGTGGCGATGTAAAATCGCCGCTACAATACGGCGGCTGGGGGCTGTTACACGGACTCACTGCTCCCGCGGGGAGTTTTTTTCTCCTCCTACCTCTGATAGGTGAATCCACTGATGCCACCGGAAAAGCTGAGGTCAACCATGCCCGCAGGCTATGTGAATATCAAGATTGATAACCAGGAGCTTGACCATGTGAAGCTGCACGCCTTGAGCGTGAAGCAGGAGTTGAATCATCACAGTTGGTGCCATCTCGAGTGCCGCCAGACCGAAGACCAACGCTTTCCCATTGAAAACTGGCTGGGCAAGAACCTGGAAATCCTGAGCTACGACCAGGACGGCATGGAGCACCAGCTTTTCAGCGGCTTTGTCTTCGAAGCCGAGCTTGAATACGAGATCAGCGGAAGTTTTGTTGCCCACGTCACGGGCGCGTCCCAAACCTACAAGATGGACGTGGCTCCCCGCCACGCCTACTACTTCAACAAGACGCTGACGGACGTCGTGCAGCAACTGGCGGGGCGGGCCGGACTCACGGCGGTGGTATCGTGCAAGGAACGAAGAGCTTTGAATTACGCCCAGTGGGGAGAAACCGATTTTTCATTCCTGCGGCGGCTGGTGGATGACTGCGGCGGTTGGATGCGGCCCTCGCCCGCGGGCATCGAAGTCTACGACGCTTTCCAGGATGGCACGGAGTTGCTGTGGCGCGGCGGCAGCGGCAACAAAGGACTGCTGAGTTTTTCGATCAAGGGCACGCTGAGCCCGCCAAGCTGCGACGGCGCCCATTACAACCCGCACGACATGACGAGCCAGACGTATCAAGGGATCAGCGATTCGCCGCAGTTCTACGACTCGATCACGCAGCTCGTGGACTCGGTCCAGCAAGCGTCGAAAGATACCATGCCCGCGAACTACGTGCATGATCGCGCGCGCTCGGTGACTCTCAAAGACTATGAAGACCGGCTAAAGAAGGAAAGCGTCCGGTCGCTCGGCGCCAGCGTCCAAGGCAGCGGCGCAAGCCTCAATCAGGAGATTCGCGCCGGGAACACCGTGCAGGTTATCGGGGTGCTCGACGCACTGGGCGCCTACGGCGTAACCCAAGTAACTCACAGTTGGGACGCAAGCGGATATCAGAACCAGTTCGCCTGCACGCCCTGGAAGAATTATACGGCCCCCCAACCACCCGAAATGAAGCCATGGGGGGGCGTCGTGCCGGCGCGGGTGGTGGACCAGAACGACCCCAAAATGATGGGGCGCGTCAAGGTGCGATATTTCTGGCAGGAGGAAGGACCCACGTATTGGGCGCGCATGATGACGCCGCACTCGGGGGGAAATCGCGGCTTCATGTTTATGCCGGAGGTAGGGGACGAGGTGGTGGTCGCGTTCGAGGACGGCGATCCGGAGCGCCCCGTCGTGCTAGGATGCCTGTGGAATGGCGTCGATACAGCTCCCAGAGAAGATTTCTGGGGGGATGATATCGGCCCGAACGACGTCAAGCGCATCGTCACCAAGAGTGGCAATCGCATCCAGATGGTTGACAAGAAGGGCAAAGAGGCGATCGTGATGGGCACGCCGAACTCCGTTCGCGTGGCCCTGATTGCCAATGCCAACGAAACGGGCCGTGAAACTCTGTTGCTTGAATCGAGCGTGGGCGATATTATCATCAACGCACCCAACGGACGCGTGCACTTCCATTGCAAGCATTTTTCACGCGAGGTGGGGTAAACGCGGCACAGCGGGTCCAAAGCAAAGCCTGTCGTGAAAATTCGACGGGAAGGCGAAGGGCACGGCCGGTTTTCTCAAGATTGGGCCCCGTGCCGGAAACGCCCTCACCCACGCTTCGCGGTCCCGACTTTTTCTTCTGGCCCCAAGGGAGAGGGCAGGAGTCACAACTTCACCGAGAAGCCTAGCCCTCTCCATGGGGGTGGCCCGCGTAGCGGGACGGGTGAAGGGATGGTCACGCCTCGTGGGTCTGAGGCGAAGCCTCGTTAGATATTTGTGAGTGTCAGGGAGGAACAAGCCATGTCTGTTTTTGACGCCGCGTCCAAGACCACAACGGAGCTTGCTACCGGATTGGGTAAGCACGATTACTCGCTCACCACCAACCCGATGGGTAGCATCAACCTCACGAGTAGCATCACCTCCGATAGCGCGCTCTCGCCCACCGTGGGTATTGATTGCACGCTCGATCACGGTAATTATTGGCAGGAGATCAATCAGGGCGGAAACAAACAGGTGGACGTGGCCGGCATGTTTACCCTCGACGTCACCGGCGATCAGGACATCACCATCAGTGGAAACCTGAACGAGGAAATTTACGGGACGTCAACTTACACCTACGCGCAGTCCCTGGATTCAACCAACGTCATGACGGTGACGAACAACTTCGCCTCGGTGCAGACGCAGACCAGCCCGAACCAACTCCAGCAGTTTGCCGCCGTATGCGCCACTTATGACGTGAACTTTGTTGCGTCAGTTCTTAACACCAGTATTTCGTTAATCCAGATGCAGATTGCGCTGCAAAACTACGCGATCAACGTCTCGAGCTTCGGAATAAACGCAATGACTTTCGCGGTGAACGGCCTCAACATCCCAGCTCACGGACTCGATGCAAAGATTGAGGCTCTCGGAACCAAGCTGCAGGGCTTGGCGCTCCACGCGGGCGGCCCCAAAATCGTCGGGTACGCGGCGAAATTGCTTGGATGCGCGATGCTAGGGCCGAATCAGGTTTTGTAACCCTGCGTATCCGCAAAACCGATTCTATTGTCAGAAGGGCGGGGTTTCAACCCCGCCGAAAGCCTCCGTCTTTTGATTCAGCTTGTCTTTGCTAACGGCACGGTTAAAACCGTGCCCTCCTGACCGCCAAATCGAACTTGGTGAAGCATCCAGACTGGCGGGGCCAAGGCACGCCATGGGATGCGCGTCGCCAAGATGATTTTTCCGCGGCTTACGGCCATTTATGATCTCCGAAGAGTTTACCCGGCAAATAAAGCTGGAAAAGCGCCGGATCGAGCCGCAGGGCCACAAGCCTCACCTCCATCCGTGGGTGCGCGCCAAGGATTACACCCGGTGCGCGCTCTACTGGCTTCCTGTCCGCTCCACTCCGGTCCCGATGGAGCAGCGCCGGTGGCTCCTGTCGTTCTTCAACGGCCTGTGCGAATTCTGCGCGAGCGGCTTCGGCTTGCGTCCGGAAGTGTTCCTGCAATACAAGGTTGTGCAGCCGGCTCTGTACCAGCCATTGACAAAGCATTCGATGGAGCTTCTTCCCATTCTCGGCCTCAGCCGGAAGCCCGGCTCCACTCCCCCGCCCCTTCCCACTGGCGAAGACGTCCAGGCATTCCAGGAGGGACGGAAGAAGTTCAAGATCGAGGACTACGTTGGTGATTATTGCTACTGGTTCCTGGACAACGCCGCGCCAAGGGAATGGGATCTCTTTTTTGGTCACGGAGGCTTGACGACGATCTTCCTCAAGGCAGGGCCTGCACCGCAATTGCCACAAGTGACTCTACCCAAGGCCATGGCGGAACACCCGTTTTTCCGCGGAATCAACATTCAGTCTAAAATGGCCTCGGCTGCGCGGCTCGCGGATCCTTTCCTTGCCAAGAGCAAGGAACTCTTCGGCGCCGGTCTCGAGAACGAGCCCCACTACCAGGGGATTCTATTCATTGTGCCTCTCCTTGCCAGCAAGGACTTTTTCCGCCAGCCCGAGGAAGAGACCAGGAAATATTTTGACTTGTTTGACCTCTACATCACGGAGAGTCCCGTGGACGGCGGAATCCTTCTCGCGTCAAAGGTCGCCATCGACGACCAGCTCGCCGGCCTCGTGGATAACCTGCGCGAGAAGGGATTGGTCTATCCGGATCGCTAACGTAAATGACTACCACGAGCAATGATGGTTCGCAGTCCATATGCTTGAAGACCGCCGCAGCGCCTCATCCGGCGGAGGCTTACACGCTCCCTGTATCCGGCTTCCCCATGCAGGCTCCGGAGATCGAACGAGCGGGTCACTTTCTGGCGGCGTTGAGTGCGTCCATGACGCAGGAGTGGAGCGCTTCCGCAGGAGTCTTTATCCAATTCAATCAACTTCACCTTGCGGATGGCGCGCGGCGGTTCGGGTCGAACGCTCCGAAATGGAAGCCAAAGCTGGGACTGGGCGTTTGGCCGGACCGGGAGCCGCCTACGCTCTGGACAACGGAGGAATTCCAGAAACTCCAGCCGGGTGAAAAAATGCGGCCCATGAATTACAAAGTCTTTCAGATCCGGGCTCCTGGCAGCATGCCGGGGCACGCGCGCGACACGATGCTCGGACTAGGCACGGTGGTCGAGGTCGTGACCGCGGGGAGCACGGACGCACTGCTTGACCAGACCCGGAACCTGTTTCTCCCCTTTCTCAAAGAGCCCATATTCAGAAGCTATAAGTTTTACCTCCCGTTGCTTGACCGGAAGTCGCTCGAAGCCGCAAGCGCCGCCGCAAGTGCCGGTGCGACCGCTCGGGATGGACGATTGGAAGAGTGGCTATGTGGAGCAACCGCCTACATCCGCGAGAGCGCCGAGGACCAGGCCATCCTGATCGTTTCCCTACGCCCCCTCGCGCCGATTTTTGCGCGTTTGCTAGGAAAGCTGGAGCAGTCTCCCGAGCCGGAATGGAGGTTTCCTTACTAACCGCATGTTCCCTTCATCCGCCCTTCACGTTGTCGAGCGCACGCCGTCCAAGTTGGTGATTCTCAATCCGCCGTATTACTGGGTGGGAGGAATATTCCTTGTCGTGGGCCTGTTCATTGTGGCCGCCATCTTCATTCCGCAGAATGGACCCGCCCTCTCCGGTTCCACTAAACTGATCGGCGTCCTCTTTGCCGTGCCTTTTCTGGCGGTCGCGGCGTGGATCCTGACCAGCCGCACCACGGTGACGTTTTCGCGCGACACGGGCGAGATGACGGTGGACCAGGCGAAATTCGGATTCCGTCACTCGCGCCTGCAAATTCCCATCCAGGCCGTGGACAAAGCGACGGTGGCCCCCCTGCATGCTGGCTCCTGGAGACTGGAAGTGATGCTGCGCTCCGGGGAGCCTGTCATGATCGGCGGCCAGACCACGCAGAAAGGATATTTCGACGCCGCGAAGGCCATTAACGATTTTCTGCGGAACCGTTAAAAGCGCCAGCCGGGAACCCGGGCGGGGGCGAAGCCGCCCCAAGACCGGATGAGGTACGATATGAGGTGATGACGGCCGCCTGAAGCATCAGCGGAGAAAACTCTCCACCCGCCGGGGAAAAAGGGCACGCGCCGGGCATGACAATGGCGGCGGGCGGGATTGAGAGGAGGCCATTCTCGCCAGGCCGCAAAAACTCTTTCCGCGTCGCGTCATAAACGGGGCTATCGGCCGTCAACATCGTCCCGGGTGATAGCACGGCGCCGCACCCGATCTCGACGCTGCCAAAGATTCCGCAACATCCACCCACGGACACGTCATCCGCAATGATCACGGGCAGCGATTCAAAAGGAATAACCATCCCGCCGATTTGCGATCCCGGACCGATATGAACACGCTCCCCGATCTGGGCGCAAAGTCCCACCATGCTGTGCGAATCGAGCACCGAGCCTGCGCCGGCGCGCGCTCCCATGTTCACAAACACCGGCGGCATGCACGTGACTCCGGGCGCCAGATATGCGCCGTCGCGAATATACGTGCCTCCGGGCGGAAGCCGGATTCCATCCTCTAAAAGAAAACGCCGGACGGGAAAAGTGTCGAGCTCAAAGCACTTGTTTCCCTCCCCAGGAGCGTTGGCCGCGGCTTCGAAGGGAACTTCAGACAGAACGCCCATCTTCAAATGCAGCAGCAGTCCTTTCTTGACCCAGACGTTCACCTTCCAGCCGCCTGCGCAGGGCTCTGCCACCCGAATCTCGCCCCGGTTCAGAGCGCCACGAAAGTCACGCAGCAAACCGAGATTCTCCGCCGTGCGCGCAGGTTCGATAAGATCAAACAGCAAATTGATTTGCTCTTCGAGTGACATGGAGAGTAGCGAAAGAAGGTAGCCACGGTTGGTGCATTTCCAACCGTGGGCTTTTTCCATGATGCCAACCCCACGGTTAACACAAGCTGCGAGTTAACCGTGGCTACATTTGGATCCCCGTGATTTTGGGCGCGGCAAGCAGCGCCCCTACGAACCTCGTCCCTTCTTCCGCCCGCTGTTATCATTACAAGGTTAAGTTCGATAGCGGCGTGTCAGGGCACGGCTTTAGCCGTGCCAAACCAGGATCTAAACCCGAATTCGCAAATTGAAAACAAAGGGTTTAGCCAAACTCTATGAAATATAAGATGTAACCAGCTTGTTTTCAGCAAATTAGGTGGCACAAATCCAACTTGCGCGAAGTTGGATTTCAACAG
>JBOGJX010000123.1:0-7234 GCA_050745285.1 Terriglobia bacterium | reverse complement strand
GAGTTTTGCCTTTAAAACTCTGTGGCTTTTCCGTGGTCCGGGCAAAAATGCCGCAGAGTTTTAAAGGCAAAACTCTGCGCTACAACGTGTCGGCCACAGGGCCCCTGAATCGCCAATGGCCCGCGCACAGAGGAAGCCCGCTACGCCTCACGGTCCGCCGGGCGTAGAATTCGATGGCCGAAAGCGGCTAATGCCCCTTCGCAGGGAAAAGACAAAATAGTAAATCACCAACCCCGCGGCGATGGTGACCGAGGCGTAGACCATATATTTCCAACCACCCGGCTGTAACGCCGGGGTCAGAAAAACAAACACCCATCCAATCAAAGCGACGATCGCGGGCAGCGGGTACAGCCACATTTTGAAAGGCAGCTCCGCCGCGTGTCCGCGCCGATACACAAACAAACCAATCGTGTGGCCCACAAACTGGACCAGGATGCGCGCCACCATCAAAGCGACAATCACTTCTCCCAAATTAAAAAAGCTGGCTAAGATGGCCAGGCCTCCAACCAGAAGCAGGGCCCGGTGGGGAAACTCTCCGGTGGGGTGCAATGCGTCAAACCATCGAAAAAACAGGCGGTCGCGGGCGGCGGCGTAAGGGATGCGCGAGTAGCCAAGCATCAAGGCGAATATGGAACCGAACGCCGTGCACAGAATCAGGACGGTTAGGAGGATGGCCGCCCAGTGACCATAGATTTTTTCTATGAACACCGACGCGACGGCCAGATTGGCCGGGGAACCCGGTCGGGCCATCTCCTTCCACGGCACCACGGAGACAAAGCTGAACGAGAGGAGGAAATCAATCGCGGTAACGCCAAGGATGGAAATGATCACCGCATAAGGGACGGTCCGTTCAGGCTCCTTCACTTCGTCGCCCAGATAACATACCTGGTAATATCCCAGGTAGTTGTAAATCACAATAATCGTTCCATTCCCTAAGCCGATCAGGAAGGACCAATTCATATTGAACGCCATCGGTGGAAAGCTGAACGCCAGATGCGGATTCATCTCGACGAGTCCGGTGATAATGACCCAACCGGTGGTGACGAGCGCCGCGACCCAGAGAACGAGCATGAGCTTCGCCACGTCATTGATCTTCCGGTAGAGGGAGACGGTGACCAGGAGCGCGATGGAGGCCGCCACCAGCTTCATCTCCCATGGATGGCGAGCCAAGCCTTTCCAAAGAAAACTCAAGTACTGGGTCATGCCGATCGTGCCGGAAGCGATTTCGAGCGGGCCGAAGAACAGAAATTCCCAGGCAAACATCCACGCCATCAATCGCCCCCATTTTTCCGGGCCGTAACTGCCCTTCAGGAAGGCGTACGTCCCGCCCGATCCTGGCAGGGCCGCGCCAAGCTCAGAGATGACAAGGCCGTCAGCAATTGCCAGGATTGCACCCACAAACCAGCTCGTTAGGGCTTGAGGTCCTCCCATCGTACTGATGATCAGCGGCACGGTAATGAAAGGCCCGATGCCGATCATGTTCGCCATGTTAATCGACGTCGCATTCAGCAGCCCAAGCTTGCGATGAAGCTGGGGCTGGGACGTGGATGGTTCTTCCATTCTGCAAACCTCCTGATCGCCTGAAAACTTCAGCATCCCTCCGGACGCTCCTTGGGAGATTAACGTGTGAACCATCCGGACCGCAACTCGCCCGCGCCCCAGGGTGAGTTTTACGGGTAGTTGAGGTGGCGAGGTGTAGCGCAGAGTTTTAACAGCAAAACTCTGCGCTACAAGGCGCTCCTGACCCACCGGGTTCGTGTGCGGCGGCGGGCCGAATTTTAACGCTTGATATATTACTAATATATACATATATTAGATGGTATTTATATGTTTAGAATCTCAGTACGGACGAACACAGGCCATGAGCTTCTCAGAAAAGGTTCACTCATCCAACCGGCCGCATAAGCGCGGCAAACGCGCGCCGATCCAATCCCAAGGGTCCCAGGGGCGGCAAGGACCCCCAGAGCCGAAAAGGAAGGACCAACTTCTGCCTCAGGAAAGGGCCTTCCTTAAAGCCCTTATGGACAACATCCCGGACTATATCTATTTGAAAGATGCCAAGAGCCGGTTCATACTCGCGAACCGGGCCACGGCCACCCGGGTGGGGGTCAGCAACCCGTCGGAACTGGTGGGCAAAACGGACTTCGATCTATTCACGCTTGAGCACGCTCAGGCAGCTTACGACGGCGAGCAGGAGGTCCTTCGCACCGGCCGGCCCCTTGAAGGTATTGAGGAACGCGAAACCTGGATCGACCGCTCCGAGACTTGGGCCAGCAGCACCAAAATTCCATTGACTGATGACAACGGGAAGATCGTCGGGATTCTCGGCATCACACGGGACGTCACGGCGCGGAAAATGGCCGAGGAAACCCTCCGCCGTGCGGGGGCGGAGCTCGAAACGCGCGTGCAGGAGCAAACTGCGCAGCTTTCCGCGCAGAACGTCGCGCTGCAAAAGGAGATGGCGGAGCGGAAGAGGGTTGAGGAAGACCTGCTGCGCGAGAAATCCCTGCTCGATGCCATTCTGGACAACATCCCCGACGCCATCTATTTCAAGGATAGACAAAGCCGGTTTATCCGCGTGAGCGAAGGCTTGGCTCGTAAACACGGGCTTTCCAGCCCGGCTGAAGCTATCGGCAAGTCTGACTTCGATTTCTTCAGGCGTGAGTCCGCCCAGCCCGCGTTCGACGCGGAGCAGGAAATCATGCGGACCGGCGCGACACTGGTCAGCGAGGATATCAAGGAAATCTGGCCAGACCGTCCGGACAGTTGGACATCCAGCACGAAAGCTCCCCTCTATGATTCGGAAGGAACGGTCATAGGGCTTATTGGTGTATCGCGCGACGTTACCGAACGAAAGAAGATCGAACAAGACATTCTCTATCAGAAGTCTCTATTCGATGCGCTCATGGATAACATCCCGGATGCGATTTATTTCAAAGACCGGCAAAGCCGTTTCATCCGGGTGAACAAGGGGCTGGTTCGCAAGCACGGCCTGCCCAATGCGTCTGATGCGATCGGCAAAACCGATTTTGACTACTTCACACCGGAATGCGCCCAAGAGTCGGTTGATGCCGAGCAGCAGGTGATGAAAACAGGAAAGCCGCTGGTTGGCGAGGAGCAGCGGGAAGTATGGCCTGACCGCCCGGAGACGTGGGCTTCGACCACGCAGATGCCCTTATACGGCGCCGAGGGCCAAATCATCGGCATGTTCGGCGTCTCCAGGGACATCACGCAGCGCAAAGCAATCCAGCAAGAGATCCTCTATCAGAAGTCATTGCTGGATGCGCTTATGGACAACATTCCTGAGGCGATTTACTTTAAGGACGCTGAGAGCCGCTTTATCAGGGTCAACAAGCTCAAAGCGGCCAAGGCTGGGCTGAACGACCCTGCGGAGGCCATGGGGAAGTCTGATTTCGATTTTTTCAGCAGAGAACGCGCCCAAGCGGCTTTTGATGAAGAGCAGGCCGTGATGAAGACGCGGCAACCGGTGGTCAACAAGGACGAGAGGGAAATATGGCAGGACAGGCCCGACACCTGGGTTTCTACGACCAAAATGCCGCTTTACGACCCCGAAGGAAAACTGGTGGGTACCTTTGGCATTTCGAGGGATATCACCGCGCGGAAGCGCTCGGAAGAAGCCCTGCGCACCTCGGCAGAGCGTTACCGAGTGCTTTTTGAGCGCAACCTGGCGGGAGTTTACCGCACGACCCTGGATGGAAAGATCCTCGACTGCAATGAAGCGAGCACGCGAATGTTCGGCTTTGCGTCTCGGGAAGAACACTTGGCGTACGCGGCGAATGGGAGCTATGCGGAACCGGGCGAGCGCCAGGCATTCCTGGAAGCGATTCGTGAACACAAGATGGTGACAAACTACGAAAGCCGCTTCCGGCGGAAGGATGGAACCGTCTTCTGGGCTCTGGAGAATGCAAGCTTGATCGAAGGCCACGACGGCAGCCCTCCGTTTATCGATGGAACGATCATTGACATCACCGCGCTGAAGCAAGCGCAAGCGGAATTGCAAAGCGCCAAGGAGGCGGCTGAGGCGGCCAGCCGCGCCAAGAGCGAGTTCCTGGCCAACATGAGCCATGAGATCCGCACTCCCATGAACGGCATTTTGGGAATGACGGAGCTTGCCCTTGACACCGAGTTATCCCCCGAGCAGCGGGATTATCTTGAAATGGTTCGCACGTCCGCCAACTCTTTGCTGACCGTGATCAATGACATTCTGGATTTCTCCAAGATTGAAGCTCAGCGGCTCGACATGGACCCGATCGAATTCCGGCTGCGAGACAGCCTCGATGAAACCATGAAAGCCCTGGCCTTCCGCGCACACCAGAAAGGCCTTGAATTCGCCTGCGACGTGGCGCCGGAGGTGCCGGAGTCGGTGATTGCCGATCCCACCCGGCTCCGCCAGATTATCGTTAATTTGTCCGGGAACGCCATCAAGTTCACCGAAAGAGGCGAGGTTGTGCTGCGGGTTCAACTCAAGCCTGGCGCCGGTGATGAGCCTCTGCTCCATTTTTGCGTTTCCGACACGGGAATCGGAATTACGCCCGAACAGCAGAAGGTAATTTTCGAAGCTTTTGCCCAGGCGGACAGCTCGACCACGCGGAAATACGGAGGTACGGGCCTGGGACTCAGCATCTCATCCCGCCTTGTCGAATTGATGGGTGGGCGCCTTTGGGTGGAAAGCGATCCAGGGCGCGGCAGTGCGTTTCACTTCACGATTGGCTTCGGGCTACCGACTTCGTCAAGCAGCGAGCCGCCGCTTCTGGAAGAAGCCTTGCTTGAGGGCGTCCGGGTCCTCGTCGTCGATGACAACGCCACCAACCGCCGTATTCTCCATGACGCGCTCGCGCGATGGGGAGCAAAGCCCACGTTGGCCGGTGATGGAGAGAATGCCCTGCGGGCCCTCGAATACGCACGCCATGAAAAGTCTCCCTTTCACCTCATGCTGGCGGATGTTGGCATGCCGAAGATGGATGGCTTCGAATTGGCCGAGCGCGTCAAACGCGATCACAACCTGGCAGACATCATCATCATGATGCTGACTTCTGGAGGCCAAAGAGGCGATGCCGCCCACTGCCGCCGGCTCGGCGTTGCCGCGTATCTCACGAAGCCGGTCAGCCAGTCCGACTTGCGCGGAGCGATTCTCGAGGTGTTGGGCAAGTCCTCCTTGGTTGATCCAGGCCCGCGCCTGGTGACGAGGCATAGCATACGCGAAACCCACTTGGAGCGCGCGGCAGAGGAACCCGCGGCGATAGCCGGGCTGCACATTCTCCTGGCGGAGGATAATCACGTCAATCAGGTGTTGGCGACCCGTCTCCTCGAAAAGCGCGGCCATCACATCACCGTGGCTGGCGACGGACGAGAGGCTCTGGCGGCAATCGAGAAGGAGTCCTTCGACTTGATTCTAATGGATGTCCAGATGCCTGGGATGGATGGGCGCGAAGCCACGTCGATCCTCCGGGAGAAGGAAAAGATCACCGGGAGGCATCTGCCGGTGATCGCCATGACGGCTTATGCCATGAAGGGTGACGAAGAAGCCTGTTCTCAGGCAGGCATGGACGGGTACGTTTCCAAGCCCATCTCCAGGCAGGAACTCTGGCGGGTTATGGATACCGTCATGACCAGAATGGGGTCAGAGAGCCAGCGGGAAGACTGACCTGGATTATTCACGAGGTTCGGTTTTGCAATTAGGAAGGTGGCGCACACATCGCGCATGTTGCAATGTATGCGATGAGAGAGCGGTCGTGCTTTGCCCTCACCCGGCCCTGACGGGCCACCCTCTCCCAATGGGAGAGGGCTGGAATTCTCGGGGAATGTTTGATTCCTGTCCTCTCCCCTCGGAAGAGGGTGGCGCGGGGAAGCAGAGCTTCCCGTCGCGCCGGGTGAGGGGCGGCGCCTCTATAAAGGCGACTCTTAGCGGTGTGAACATGGACTCTGGCAAATTCGAAGCGCGAATATTAATCGTAGACGACGAGCTGGCTGTGTGTGAAATGTTGGAGGAGCGCCTGCGGAACGAAGGATACGATTGCCGCATCCGCTCAAGCGCCGAAGGCGCTCTTGACCTCATCCGGAAGGAGGCGTTTGACGTCGTTCTTTCGGACCTGCACATGCCGGGCATGTCCGGGTTGGAATTGCTGCAAGGCGTGCGCCAGGAGTGTCCGCGGGCGGCCTTCGTTCTCCTGACCGGCGAACAGGATGTGCGGACCGGCATAGAAGCCATGAAGCAAGGAGCCTCCGATTACGTCACGAAACCATTTCAGTTTGGGTCCGTTGTTCGCAGCGTGGCGCAAGGGATCGAAAAGAAGCGCTTGGAGCGCGAAGTCGAGATGTATCGCGTGAGCCTTGAAAAGATGGTGGAAATGCGGACGGAGCAGTTGCAGTCGGCTCTCCGCCGCGTCGAAGAAACATATGATTCCACGCTCGAAGCCTTGGGAGCGGCTCTTGACCTTCGTGACGCGGCGACCGAGGGCCATTCCGCCCGGGTCACCCGCTACGCGTTAATGATTGCTCAAGCCCTGGGCTGTTCCCGCGACCAGCTTCGGGAAATTGCCAGGGGCGCCTACCTGCACGATATTGGCAAGATGAGCGTGCCGGATGGAATCCTGCTGAAGCAAGGGAAATTGACGATCGAGGAGCAGCAGGTCATGGCGAGTCACGTGATGACCGGCTATCACATGGTTAAGCGCATTCCGTTTCTGGCGGAGGCAGCGCAGATCATCCTCACCCATCAGGAGCGCTACGACGGCCTCGGTTATCCCAGCGGATTGAAGGGGTCGGACATTCCCCTCGGCGCGCGCATATTTGCCGTGGCCGACACGCTGGACGCAATGACCTCCGACCGCCCTTACCGGAAAGCGATGCCCCTTCGCGTGGCCATAGAGGAAATCCGCAGGGAGGCAGGACAGCAATTTGATCCCGAAATCGTCCGTGTGTTTCTGGCCATCCCGGAGGCCTCGTGGATCGAGGTACCAACCGACCACATCAATCCTGCCAAGAGGCTCCCTGTAAAATCGCCGCTCGATTTATCCAACCCCGCTCCCCCCACGCAGCCTTATGGACCGGAAGAAGAATCTCGGGACGGAAAGCGCAAAGGCCGCATTACTGAATCTCGCATAATACAGTGACAATAGTCTGCATGATCGCTATACTGTGGCCATGCACACACCTCTTCCTCCACGACGAGATTTCCATGAATTGGAGCGGCGGCGCAAGCAAGCGGCTCGCT
>JBOGJX010000122.1:0-2868 GCA_050745285.1 Terriglobia bacterium | reverse complement strand
AAATGCCGCAGAGTTTTAAAGGCAAAACTCTGCGCTACCTGCTCTCCCCCTCACCCGCCGCGACGGGAAGCGCTGCTTCCCCCGCGGCGCCCTCTCCCTCAGGGAGAGGGCCGGAGTCACAGATTCCATCGGGGCGCCCAGCCCTCTCCCTTTGGGAGAGGGGGAACCGCGAAGCGGTGGGTGAGGGCGTTGGCGGCAAGCAGCGCCCCTACGCCGATCCAAAATCCAACATGGGAGATGCCGCAGAGTTTTAAAGGCAAAACTCTGCGCTACATTTTTTTTGCCAACCCCGAAACCCGAGACCCGAATCTTTACGGCTGTCCCACGGGCGTGCCGGGGATATTTGGGCGGCGCGGCGCCTGGCCGCGCTCGGCGTCAGCCAGCCCGATGTTATTGCGCTTCAGAATTGTTCCGGTGGCCTGTTCGAATTGCACCAGCGCCTTGGCGTAGGCGGCCTCCTGCTTGACCGCGTTGCCTTCGGCGGTGGCAAGCGTTCCCTGGGAATTAATTACTTCCTGCACGGTGGCCTGGCCCACGGTGAACTTGGTATGTTCCATTCCGAGCGTCTGGCGGGCCAGCGCCGTCACGTGCATGGCCGCGTCGAGTTGTCCACGCGCTTGCTCGACCCCGGCCACCGCCTTGCTCACATCCCACACCACCTGATTGCGAGCCTGCTGCATCTTCATTTGCAATTGCCGCTGTTCGAGCAGCGCGCGGGCGGCGTCGGCCTGCGCCTCACGATTGCGAATTGGAACGTTAAGACTCACGCCATAGCTATAAGCAGGGTAACGGTTGTGCCACAGAGGACTGAAGGCTTCGCCTAGCGCTCCACCCAATCCCGATGGGGAATAGGCCGCGAAGCCGTCGAGAGACGGCAACAAGGCATTGCGGGCCGCCTGAATGGTAATTTTCTGGTTCTGCAGGTTCACGCCGGCCTGCTCGATTTCCGGGCGGTTCTTCCCGGCTTCGCGTAAGGCTTCCGCGAGCGAAGGAACGTCATTTGCGTGCGGCTCCGGCAGGTGATCAGTGGGATTGATCAAGACCGTGGCGATTTCTCCGTTGAAACTTTTGGAGATGAGAGACTTCATCGACTGCGCGTCCTGCGAAAATGTGTTTTCCGCCGTGAGCAAATCCTGCTGCCGGTTGGCCACCGCCAGCTCGGCCTGGGCCACGTCCAATTGGGCGACCGCGCCGATTTTCTGTTCCTCCTGGTTATCACCCAGAAGCTTTTGTGCGTAGCCCAAGCCCTCCTTCGCCACCCGGATGTTTTCCTCGTCGGCCAGCAGGTCATAATAATTGGTCATCACTTTCGCTACCGTCTCAATCACATTTTGCCGGAAGACGCTTTCCGAATATTTCTGATCGTTGCGCGCGATGCGGATGAATTTGGCATTGGCTCGATAACCGAAGCCATTCAGGAAGCGCTGCGTAACGCCGATGGTGAAATTGGAAGTGATGTCCGGATTGAATAACGTGGTGGTGGCGTTCGTGGCCTGCCGTGAGCCAAACAGGCTGAGGGATACGCTGGTTCCAGTCAGAAAACCTTGGCCGTAGCTGGCGGCGACATAAGCGGACTGCGCGGTTTCAACGGGGACACCGCTAACGATGAGGTAATTCAGCGGGGTTACGGTGTGGCCCCACCCATAGGAAATGTTGAAGGAAGGATCACAGCAGCCATAGGATCCCACGCCGGGAATGCCACCGCCCAGCGCGCCACCCGCCCCGCCACCCCCGCCCCCGCCGCTGCCCCCTACGCCTGAGCCGATGGCGCCGCCAAAGAGCGCGGAGGACTGATAAGCTCCGGCCACACCGCGCGTGGCGCCGCCCGCCTTGGCGCGCAACAAGTCCGTTTGCGCGATGGGCAGGTTATAACGGGCCACGGCGATATCGAGATTGTTTTCTAGTGACAACGCAATGGCATCCTCTAGAGATAGATTTAGCTTGCCATCCACCACCAGCTCGTTCAGAAGGTTCGAGTTGGCGAGCTTCGCCTGCGGAACAAAGGGGCCGGAATAGGCCGAGAGCACATCAGGAAAGGCGCGGCTGTGAGTGTAATCGAACCCGGTCGCCTCGGCGGGCTGCGAAGACTTCTGCTTCTGCGCCATTGCTGCGCTGATGCCGAACATCATGATCCATGCTGCCAGCCACATGGAATTCGATTTCCGTAATTTCATGGTTTCTCCTAACCTTCGAGTCTTGCCGGAGTTTCATAACGGTCGGTCATGTCGCTTGGCGACATCCGCAAAGCATGAAAAGGACTCCGGAAGGGCATGGCTTTAGCCATGCCGTAAGCACCGCCCCCTCACCCCCGTCCCCCTCTCCCTTTGGGAGAGGGGGGATCACGAAGTGATGGGTAAGGGCGTTTCCGGCACGGCAGTTTTTCTTGAAAACGCTGGCCGTGTCCTTCCGCCCACTTAACCAGAATTTTCGGAGCAGCCTGCCGAAAACCTTTTTGGCTGCCATTCTGAGCGCAGCGAAGAATCTGCTTTTCGTTCGGAGTTAAACAGCAGATGCTTCGCTCTGCTCAGCATGACACGAATGATGGCGTGTCCAGATACTTGCGTGGCATACCATCGCCGCTACGCGTTTTTCAGCGATCTTCTAACGCACGTTGCTTGCCGATTAAGCATAATCAGCCAACTTGCTGAAAGCACGCTTGTTGCTTATGGTCTTTGCTCAACGGTACGACTTCAAAAGTGTCCGTTTTTGCAAATGCAGTGTCCGG
This sequence comes from Terriglobia bacterium, assembly GCA_050745285.1. Classification (GTDB taxonomy): domain Bacteria; phylum Acidobacteriota; class Terriglobia; order UBA7540; family UBA7540; genus RH2-MAG17b. The sequence goes on along the minus strand of JBOGJX010000122.1, from coordinate 143 downwards.
AAACGGACAGATGGCTGGGTAGGTCGTTGAGGGGTCAGGGCCGCGTCATAGTTCCCGAACTATAACAGCACAAAGAGCCGCCATTTAGGGCTGGCAATTTCATGACGGATTTGATAGCCTTCCGTCATGGAAGAATCCCGTGC
>JBOGJX010000121.1:0-8480 GCA_050745285.1 Terriglobia bacterium | reverse complement strand
CTCTGCGGCTTTCTCATTTCGATCAAAAACAAATGCCGCAGAGTTTTAAAAGCAAAACTCTGCGCTACATCTCGTTCCGATCATTCGGGCGCCAAGCCAAGAATATCACGTGGCGCGTCTGTGATTGAGACACATGAGAGGGATGAGACAATTTTTTAGACGAGTGGCGCACACGCGATGGCTGGCGCAGACTTTTGATGTCGGCGTGCACGGAGATACAGGTGTCCGCAAGACCTGTAGACCCGCAGGGTCCGCGCCAACCCAGGATGAGCGGGGGACTTTGCACCAAGAAGGCCGCATTGCGGCGCAGAGATAGAAGGCAATGTCCGCGCCACCCGGCCAAAAGCGCGCAGACCCGAACAACGCGGGTCTGCGCTACCCGCTGCCCCAGACTGTCCGAATAAGGGCCCACGGCACATAAACCGTGCCGTGGCTACCCGGTTCACCGCAGCCAGTCTTCAAGGCGCACGGATTGGCTGGTCTTTTCATCGCGGTACTTAACGATCACCGGAGCGTAGAGCGAAAGGCCAAGCTCCGGGCCGCGCCCTTTCGTCACGGCACGTGATCCGGGAACGACCACCGCGCCCTCTGGAATACGAAGCGGGGCGCTCTCTTCGCGGCGGTAGATGGCGTCTCGAACAAGATCGTAAACCGGGGTCGATCCCGTTAGAATCGTTCCCGCCGCGAGCACAGCCCTCCGGCCCACGATGGTTCCTTCGTAAACGCCGCAGTTTCCGCCCACCAGTACGTCGTCTTCGATAATCACTGGCATCGCGCCCACGGGCTCGAGCACGCCGCCAATCTGGGCCGCGGCGCTCAGGTGGCATCGTTTGCCAATCTGGGCGCAAGAACCCACGAGCGCGTGCGAGTCGACCATGGCCCCCTCGTCCACGTAGGCTCCCACGTTAATGTACATCGGGGGCATGCAGGTGACCCCCTTGGCGATGTAGCAGCCGTCACGAATGGAGGATCCGCCGGGCACGATCCGCACGCCCGCCGAAGCAGAAAATCTCTTCAGCGGATACGTACTCTTGTCGAAGAAGGGGAAACCTCCGCTCGAGGCCTCGGCAACGCTCCCGATGCGGAAGCCTAGCAGGATGCCCTTTTTCACCCAGGCATTCACTTTCCAGCCCGATGGGGAGCCAGTGTCCAGCCCGGCGGCGCGGATGCTGCCATCATTCAGCCCCGCCTTCAGCTCGTCAAAGGCTTCGAAGTATTCAATGCCATATTCGCGGCCTTCGCGCGAAAACAGTTCTTCAATCCGGGTTTCAAGGCTCATGGATTTACGTCATCAGCTTCAGCAAGTTTGGCATGTGTAGCGGCGAATTTCCCTTGCCAAATGGCGGCGTAAAGCCGCCTCTACTTCTGCCGCATTTTGTCTTATATCATCATACGGTCGGCGCCAGAGATTGAATAGAATCCACATGAAACGTTCTACCCTCAAAGCCATTCTTACCGATTCCCAATTCTGGGCGCGGGGGAAGCGCTGCCTCCCGTCAGCAGCGCCCCTATTCCCGCAATTTTTTGACAAGGCGGGCCATTTCAGCGTACCGTGTAAATTTCCGTGGGAGGAATTTATGCGTAAATTGCTGGCATGTCTGGCCCTCGTCTCCATCATCGGCGTGGTGGGGTGCCACCGGGCAAATTCGAAATCATCCGTCGAAGCAGCTATCCAGAAACACCTCAACCAGAATAGTCATCTGATGCTCAACAGCTTTTCCACCGAGTTTGAGAAGGTCACGCTGCACGGTGACGCGGCAGACGCCTTGGTGAAGTTTCAAAGCAAGAACAATCCGAAACTTTCCGTCGAGGTAAGTTACACGCTGAAGAAGGTCAGCGGGCAGTGGCAGGTGATCTCGAGCTCCTCTGGTAAGGGTCAAATATCAAACCCAGCCAACCCACACGCGGGCGTGAGCATGGACCAAACGCCGCCTCCGCAGGGCGCTCCCGGACCGGTGGCGAGCCACTAAAAAGCTATCAGCGATCAGCAGTTAGCTTTCAGCAGGATGTCTCTCATTCGTTGCTGACCGCTGATAGCTGATTGCTGACAGCTTTTTCATGCCTGACAGCTTTTTTTACGAAAACTGATTCAGGTCGATCCCCGAGTCCCACGTCATATCCATGGCTGTGAGCTCATCCCACGTCACCGCGTGCCCCTTGTACGCTGCCTCACGGCCCAGCATGGCGCTCAGCGTGGATTCCGCGCCCAGCGCGGCCTGATTGTGGAACTTCCCGCTGGTGATGCTCTCAATGAAAGAACCTAACTTCTGAGGATCGGCTTGCGCCAGATTATCGGAGAAGGAGCCGGTTACGGAAAACTTTCCCTGCCCGGCCGATGATCCTCCGTGACCCTTGGCCCAACTCCACGGCTCTTCGCCGTAGATCGCTACCGGCCCGGAATAGCCCCACTCGGAAACGCCCTTGCTGCCGAAGAACTTCCCTCCTACGCCCCACCAGCCCTTGTCAAACTGGGTTGAGCTGAAATTGATCGTCACGTCATCCGGGTAATAAAACGTCGTGTTGTAGTGTCCGTAAGTATCACCCGAGTCTTTACTGATCTGGCGTCCGCCCGTGCCCGTGGCCTTAAGGGGGTGCGCCTTCAACATCCAGTTGAACGTATCAATCACGTGGATGTTCTGCTCTACAATGATGTCTCCGGAGAGAACGCGGTCATAAATCCAATTGCGCAGACGGATGTAATCCTTCGACTGGCCGGCCCACGCGGGGCGGTCAATGAAAGTGGAAAAGTAGAACGCCGATCCCGTGGCGATGCGCCCCAGGGCGCCTGCTTGGATGCGCTTCGTGAGTTCGATATAGGGCGGCGCCTTGCGTAGCTCGAAGCCCACGTCCAGGCTCAGACGGCCTTCCGCCTTCTTCCCGATCTCGATCACGTGCTTGCAGCCGTTCACGTCCACGGCAACGGGCTTTTCGCAGTAGGCGTGCTTCCCGGCATCCACCACGGCTTCGAGATGCGTGTGGTGGAAATACGGCGGCGTCGTAATCACTACCACGTCCACGTCTTTCGAGTTGGCAATCTGCTGGTAAGCATTCGCCCCGCGGAACATGCGCTGGCTCTCGATGCCGGAGTATCCCTTCTTCTGCGCGATACCGTCAAAATGGGTTTTTGCCGCGTCAAGGTGGTCCTGGAAGAGGTCGGCCAGCGCCACGACGCGCGCGGGTGTATGCGTGGCCAGCACCGTTGCATCATGCGTGCCCCGGCCCCCGCACCCGAGCAGCCCCACGCTGAGTTGCGAGTTGGCCGCCGTGCCGCGCACGAGTTGCGGCTTAATGATCATCAAGCCTGCTGCCGCCGCGGTCCCGGCCGCAGCGGTCGTCACAAATTCCCGCCGGGTCATCTTTTTCTTGGATTCTTCGCTCATAGGTGTGTTCCTCCTTTGGGATGAGAGCAAAATAAAACTCAAAATGCGCTAACGTGGTAGAGTTGCAAAACTTGATGCGAATGAGTCAAGTTTTTCGTTGTCTCCCTCACCCGGCGCTTCGCGCCCCCCTCTCCCAAAGGAAGAGGGCTGGACTCAAACGTAGGTGAGTATTCCGTCCCTCTCCTTGGGGAGAGGGCAGGAGTCAAGAAATCCCCCGGGAAGCCCACCCCTCTCCCTTTGGGAGCGGGGGGACCGCGAGGCGGTGGGTGAGGGCTCGACAGCGGCGTTAGAACGCCTCCCTCCTGAGTTACACACATGCCTCAGCGGTCTGAGGCGAAGCCGTGCTAGCCCTTCGCAATCAATTTTTCCAGATACGATTTCTCTGCGTGGATATCCGCAAGCTGCTCCGGTCCGGAGATTTCTCTTTCAATCGTGATCGCACCCTGAAACTTCAGCTCGCGCAGCCGCTGAACGACGCGCGGAAAATCCACTTTTCCCGTGCCAATGCGAACCTCCTTGCCCAGGTCGTGCGGATTTGTGGGGAAAAGGCCATCCTTCATGTGTGTTCCCTGGACGTGCTTGCCGACGACGTCCAGAGCGTCGACGGGATTCCCCGTATCGTAAAGAATAAAATTCCCCGTATCAAAATTGATGCCCTGGTTATCCAGGCCCACGTCTTCAATGGCGCGGAGCATGGTGATGGGCGTCTCCTGCCCCGTTTCGTAGCGGAACATCTGCCCATTCTTCCGGCAATAACTTGCTACCTCACGAATGGCAGCCACGACTTCCTTGTAAAGAGGGTTTGCCGGGTTCGCCGGAATAAAGCCGCAGTGCGTTTGGACGGCGGGAATGTCCAACTGCTTGGCAAAATCTGAAGCTTGCTTGAGGCGTGCAATCCGAGCCGCGCGCGTCGCAGGGGGCACAAGGCCGCAAGTCAGAGGGCCTTGGTAGAAATTGTAGATGTCTGGTCCAGGGCCGCCCGTCACGAGCGCCGTTACGGCGATATTGTACTGATGCATGGCTTGGCGAAGTTGCTTGGCGTTATCCGGGCTGAAATCTTCCATGCCGAGCTGGCAGGTAGAAAACCCCATCGAGTGTGCGCGGCGAATGGCATCGGCCGGCTTGTTCGACCCGATCATCAGGCCCATCTTCCACGCTATTGAACTCCCCTGCGCGCCGGGTGCGGAATCCGGAAATGGCGCGGATGCTGGCTTTGCGGGATCACCGCCGGCCGTCACGGGTTTGCCCCAGCCAAGTTTTGCCGGCGGCATTGAAAGCCCCGCCGCGGCCGCGATAGCCGAGGCGCGAATGAAATTGCGGCGATCGGTCTTTGACATTGTCTCCTCCTTGGATATTCATGGTCGTCCGGGCAACGCCATCACCCACCGCGACGGGAAGCACTGCCTCCCTGCGGTTCCCTCTCTCCCCAAGCGAGAGGGCAGGAATCACCCATTCCCCGAGAATCACAGCCCTCTCGTACCTATTGTTCCACCGCCTGGTCCATCCACAAATGACTCTTCACGCTCCACAGCGGCAGTATTTTACCGACCGATACAATATCATAGCCACCTTTGAAAGGTAAGCCATCAGGAGCGGCAAAGTTGAAGTTCGGTTACAATTCAAAGAGGGCCGATAGAAGCTGGTGCGGGCCATCGCCAGTAGCGGCGTAGTTTTCAGGGAGGCCATGGGGTCAACGCTGGAGTTCGGGATGCCAGGTAATAAAAAATCATCCAGGCGGGGGGATGCAGGAATGAAGGAGCTCGGTGTGGCCGTTCTCGGCACGGGGTGGGTGGCGGGGGAGCACATCCGCGCGTTTCAAGCGAATCCCCACACGGAAGTGCAGGCAATCCTGAGCCGCGACCGCGACCGCGCGCATGCCAAGGCAGAGGCGGCTGGGCTGCAAAACTGCCGCGGTTACGACCACATTGAGGAGATTCTGGAAGCGCCAGGCATACAATTGGTCTCCATCTGCACGCCGCATCACCTGCACGTGGAGCAGGGCGTGGCCGCCGCCGGCGCCGGCAAACACCTGCTGATCGAAAAACCCGTGGCCTTAAACCTGGAAGGATTGCGGCGCTTGCAGTCGGCCGTGGATGCGGCGAAGGTGAAAACCATTGTCAGCTTCGTTCTGCGCTGGAACCCGCTCTTTGAGACCATCCGGGCGCTGCTCTCCGACGGTGTTGCGGGCAGGCTGTTTTACGGCGAGGTGGATTACTTCCATTCCTGTGGTCCGCAGTACCCGCAGTACGAGTGGAACATTAAAAGGGAAATTGGCGGCAGCAGCCTTCTCACGGGCGGCTGCCACGCCGTTGACGGGCTGCGCTGGTTCATGGGGAAAAAGGCGGTTGAAGTCTATGCCTACGCGAACACCAGCGCCACCAATCCGCTCCATTATGAATACGAGCCCAACAGCGTGACCTTGGTGAAGTTTGAGGATGAATCGATGGGCAAAGTGGCTTCTTCGATTGAATGCGTCATGCCCTACTCATTTAACATCCAACTCCTCGGTGATCAGGGCACGATCCGCAACAATCAGGTGTACTCAAAGCGCTGGGTAGGGCAGAGCGGCTGGGCCACCATCCCCACTCTGTTGCCGGATAGCGGCGACGTGAAGCACCATCCCTTCCAAAGCGAGATCAACCACTTTGTCGATTGCATCCTCAGCGGCCGCGAGTCCCACGCCAATCTGGAGGACGCGGCGCTGACGCACGAAATTTGCTTCGCTTCGGAGACTTCTGCCCGCGAAGGCCGGCCGGTAAAGTTGCCGCTTTAAAGACAGGTTTCAGGTGTTGGGTATTGAGTCTGTCGTGGAGGGCGGAAGGAGGCATGGGCTGGCAGGCGGGTTGGACACAGGCTCCCTCTGCCCCGCAGAGTTTGGCTTTGCGGGCTCGTATTGTGTTGCGCGCTGGCGCGGGGGAGTCCAACCAGCAAATTGCCTTGGGTCTGGCACTCCCCCAAATCACCGTCAGTAAGTGGCGTCGCCGGTTTGCCGCCCGCGGCCTGGAGGGGTTGCGGGATGCGCGGCGCTCCGGCCGACCGGTCAAGCACGGTCCGGAGGTCTGGCAAAAGGTCCAACACCGGGTATGTCAGCAACCGAAGTTTCAAAGCCGCTGGAGCGTACGCACTCTGGCGCGGGAGGTCGGACTGCCGAGCAGCACCGTGCACAGCATGCTGAGGGCTTCCCGCCTGCAACCCCATCGCCTGCGAACCTTCACTTTCAGTCCGGACCCTGACTTTGAAGCCAAGTTGCTGGACGTTGTGGGGCTTTATCTGAATCCTCCCGAGAAGGCCCTGGTCTTGTGCGTGGACGAGAAAACGGGCATTCAAGCCCTCGACCGCACCCAGCCGCTTCTGCCGCTTCGGGCCCAACCGCCTCGGAGTTGGACCAACGAATATGTGCGGCACGGGACCCACACGCTGCTGGCCGCCCTGGAAATTGCCAGCGGCAAGGTTCTGGCCGAAGTGAAGCGCCGCACCTCGGTCAACTTCTTGCGTTTCATGAATCAGGTCGCCGGGCATTTCCCCGAGCGGGAACTGCACGTGATCCTGGACAACTTGAACATTCATAAAAGCGCCGCCGCCCAACGCTGGCTCGGCCGCCATCCCCAGGTCCACTTTCACCACACCCCCACGCACGCTTCCTGGGTCAACTTGGCGGAGTGCTTCTTCAGCATTCTGACCCGGCGCGGCCTCCAACAAAGCGCCCATCGTTCCCGGCGGGAACTGAAGGAATACCTGTTGGAGTTTATTGAGCACTATAACGAAACCTGCTCTCCCTTCGTCTGGACGAAGGGCCCGGAGCGTTTGCAGCGTATCATCGAGGCCACCCGGGACTACCAGGCGGCGCACCCAAAGAAACCAAGGCGCCGCCGGAAAAAGCATAATATAAAGCACTAACCGTACGATGTACTAGCGAATCTCAGCCCAGCTAACTGGCCAAGCCCTTGAACTCTACTTGGCCAAAATTTCGGCCTTCGGTATCCCAGAACCGTGCGCGGCGCCGAAGAAGACAGACGGCGAAACGTGGAAACGCTGGCTGAGCCGCGCGATGTGGTCACGGTTCAACCGGCGCTTGCCGGAAAGAACTAGGGACACCGTGCTCTCGCTGCCAAGCTCCGCTGCGATGTCCCGTTGCGATAGTCCGTTCTGATCGAGCAGAAATCTCAGGACATCCACCGGGCCAGCATCCGGCACCGGGTAGTGCTCAGCCTCGTAGCGTTCGATGAGGAGTGTCAGGAGCTCAATCGCCTCTTCTTCTTCTGGCGTCGGGTTGGACTTCGCCGTCAGCTCAAAGAGCGCCTTCGTGTACTCGGCGAGTTCCTCATCCGAGTGGATGACATGCGGTGCCCCCTTTTTCATCATCGCGGCTGGATTCGCCAGTGCTGTGCTCATCGTAAAACCCCTTTATCCCAGTTCGCGTGGTCGTCGTACTGTTTGTGCCTCAGAAAAGACCGGATGTAGACGTGCCCCTCTGTGAGCCTGCGCTCCTTCTCCCGCGAGTAGTGAATGATCGTGACTAGGCGATAGCGGTTCTGTCGGATGTTGAAGATCACGTATCCCTTCACGGCATCCGCATCCTTGAACACCTGCCGAACCTCCACGAAGTTCCGCCATCGCGCGGCCTTCACGATCTTGCGCCAAGCAGCGATTTCCTTTGCAGCGTCCAGGTACTGGTCGGCGGCTCGGTTCAGGTGCTTCTCGGTGATGATGTGCATGAACGTCCTTAGAAGCGCTCCGCAGCAACGGAACCGGGCTACTTTCCAGGGTACTTTTCAAAATGCAAAGTGTCAACAAAAAACGTTTCATTTTGAAAATCCACATTTTGCTATTACTTTCTTCGCGTTCGTAATATATAACATAACGTCCTTTATGATCATTCACTTACCAGTGATCCCCATGGAAGGGACACCCCTGGAACCGGATGTCCTGACGCTTGCACTGTGCGGGTGAGTGGGGCACACCGCCGCGTCTTGGTGATACAATGTATCACGGAGGCGTTAAAGCTATGGCGGCGACGGCAACAGTACATATCCGCGTGGACGAGAAGGTCAAGGAGAAGGCCACGAAAACACTGGCAGCGATGGGCATGTCGGTCTCCGA
>JBOGJX010000120.1:0-6975 GCA_050745285.1 Terriglobia bacterium | reverse complement strand
GCAGCGCCCCTACGAACTTGGTACTCGCCGCGACGGCATCAGCGGCGGCTAAACCTTCAGAACCAGCAGCAGGAGAATGTAAACCCAGAGGGCGTACATGAAGTGCCAGTAGATGGCGGTTACGTCCAGCAGCTTCCGGCTCCTCAATCCGCGCGCGATCTTGGGCCCTTGAATGGCTGCGATCAAAAGAGCGATGACCCCTCCCAGCAGATGCAGCCCGTGCGCCGCGGTGAGCAGGTAGAAGAAAGAGCTGCTAGGGTCCGTGGCCAGATAGACGCCGTGGTGGACAAGTTCGCGCCAAGCCACAAGCTGCCCCGCAATGAATGCAATTCCCAGACCGAGCGTAATGTATAGCCAGGCTAGAAACCGGCGGGGGAGGCCCGCCGTGAGCGATCCGCGCGCAAACTCGAGCGTCAGGCTGCTGATGAGCAAGACCACGCTATCAAGATAAATGACGCCGGGAAGCGCGGTGGGAATCCATTCGCGCGAAATACCCTTGCGGATGACCCAGACGCTCGTGAGCGCCGCAAAGAACATGACGATGGCAATAATGGCGATCCAGATTCCAGTGACGGATACATCCACCGGAACGGGGCCGCCGCCCGTACCTCCGCCGTTTCCGCCGCCCCCAAAGCGGTCATCGCCGCGGCCATTTCCCCCGCTCCCATCATGGCTGGGAGGTTTCTCTTCCCGGACCGGCGTGAGCACCGAGCTCCCCATGATTTGCTACCTGCCTTTCGCCAAGACGCGTGGGCCACTGCCCCACTTACTGTAGCGCTCATCCAGACTGGATTCAAACCAACGAGTTCTTGCTGATTAGCACGGCATATAGGAACGTGCCATTCTGTTCGAGGACTCTATGGGCCTACTTGCCCGCCCTTCGGATGAAAATTGCGCAGCAGCGCGGCTTGGTGCGCCCTTGGCCTCGGGCAGCGCTGCCTGCCCTTGCATTTTTCAGACGTAAGCCGCAGAGTTTCAAAAGCAAAACTCTGCCTGCCTGCTGCACTGTGAGGCATGCTCTTTCCCCTGCCTTCGCTGGGCGCTTTGTGGTAAATTCTCTTCGTGTCCACATCCCACGATCAGACACGCCTGAGGGAAATCTGCCGTATTGCCGCCCGCGTGTTCTATGAGAAGGGCTATAGCGGCGCTTCCATGCAGGATATCGCCGAGGCCGTGGGCCTGACCAAAGCGGGTCTTTACCATCATATTGGCAGCAAGGACCGGCTGCTTTTTGAAATCATGAATTACGGCATGGACATCCTGAAGGAGACGGTGCTGGACAAGGTTGCCGTCATCAACGACCCGTTCGAGAAGCTGCGCCAGACCATCGCCGGGCACATCAACCTGGTGGTTCGCGCGCGCGATCTGGAAATCACCGTGATCCTGCACGAAAACCGGTCTCTGGGTAGAGAATTGCGTGAGAAGATCAACGTCCGCAAGCGGGAATACATCGTTTTTCTGGAGAGCATGATCGCGGAGGCGCAGGGAAAGTCCGGCGCCGTTCCGTTGATTTCGCCGAAGCTCGCGGCCTTTGCCTTGCTGGGCATGATCAACTGGTTGTATCAATGGTACCGCCTGGAAGGTCCCATTCCTGAAGCCGAACTGGCCCAGGCGTATTCGGAATTCTTCTTCCGGGGACTGCTCGGCATCACGTCGTGACGCCCCGCTCCGGGGTCAGGGGCATGACGGCGCTCAGCATGAAAAAGCCGCAGAGTTTTAAAAGCAAAACTCTGCATTGCAAGGTCGTGAATTCTTGTTTTTTTAGCAAGATTTCCAGAACATGTCATTCTGAGCGAAGCGAAGAATCTGCTTTTCCAAGGAGTTGTCCAGCAGAAGCAGATCCTTCGCTTCGCTCAGGATGACATTGGTTTGGTTGCGGCGCTGCCGCGCTGCGCTACAGGCAAAACCGGAACGAGACGGAAGCCAGCTATGCCACAAACTACTGTTGCAATCCAAGGGGAGCGCGGAGCGTTCAGCGAAGAGGCCGCCGGCGCGCTGCTTGGCGATGGCGTTACCGTCCAACCCAAAGAAACCTTTGCCGCCATTTTTCGCAGCGTGGCAGAGGGGAACTCGCGCTACTGCCTGGCGCCCATCGAAAACACGCTGGCCGGGTCCGTCTATGAAAACTACGACCTTTTGCTGGAGAACGACCTGCACATCGTGGCCGAAGTAAACCTGCGCATCGTCCACAATCTTATTGCCTTCCCCGGCACGACAATGAAAAACCTCGCCCGGGTTTATTCGCATCCCGTGGCGCTGGCGCAGTGCAGAACATTTTTCAAGCGTCACCCGAAAGTGGAAAGGGTGCCCTACTATGACACCGCGGGCAGCGTGAAGATGTTGGCAGAGAAACAAATGCCGGGCGCAGCCGCGATTGCCAGCCGCATTGCGGCGCAGGTTTACGGAGGACGAGTCCTGCAGAAACATCTCGAAGACCATCAGCAGAATTACACCCGCTTTCTGCTGCTATCCCGAAGCCCGGTCATCGGACCGGGCAACAATAAGGTTTCCGTGGCGTTCTCCACTCGCAATGTTTCAGGCGCATTGTTCAAATGCCTGAGCGTGTTCGCGCTGCGCGACATCAGCTTGAGCAGGATCGAATCCCGCCCGCTGCGCGGCCACCCTTGGGAGTACTTCTTTTACCTGGACTTTGCCGGGAACCTCAGGGATAAGGCCTGCCAGAATGCGCTCAACCACCTATCGGAAGTTACCGATTTCATGCGCGTGCTCGGCTGCTACAAGAGCGGGGAGACGAAGAGAGCGTAAGGGCGATACTTGCTACGCCTCAGGACGGATCGCATTGTAGTTGTAGCGCAGAGTTTTGTTGTTAAAACTCTGCGGCCTTTTATGATTCCATGCGAAAAGCGGCAGAGTTTTAACAACAAAACCCTGCGCTACGTGCTGCGACCGAAGGAGCTGTCATGCTGAGCGCAGCGAAGCATCTGCTTGTGTGGCATTGCCGCCGGGAAAGGTAGATTCTTCGCGGAGTTTACCGTGAGCCACTTCGCTCCGCTCAGAGCGATTCGAAGAGGAGCGAATCGGCTTAGAATGGCATGTCCCAATAAACCGTGCGGGATGTTGCCGTAAACAGGCGAAAAGCCTACATCCGTTCCAAGTTATATTCCATTGGATCGATTATACGTAGAGGTCTCGGATTGAAGGGTCATTTGTTCAACGGCTCCACAAAGTTTTCCCGCCGGGATTTTTTGTCGCATGCGGGCGGCGCGATTGCGGGCGCCAGCTTCTACTCCCTGGGGACAGGGGTTGGCGGGGCCGAGCCTGCCATTCCGGTAAGGTACACGGACGTTGCGCGTGCGTGCGGCATCAATTTCCTGCAGGATTCGACAGCCTCCCCGCAGAAACTTTATCTTGAAACCATGGGCACGGGCGCCGGTTGGATCGACTACAATCAGGACGGCCTTTACGATCTCTTCCTGGTGCAATCGTCGTCAACGACCGCCTATACGCCGCCGCACCCGCTGCGCTGCGCGCTCTACCGTAACAATGGCGACGGCACGTTTGCCGACGTGACGGAGCAGGCTGGCGTGGGCGGCGCGGGCCACTACGGCCAAGGCTGCGCCGTAGGCGACTACGATAACGACGGGTTTCCCGATCTTTACGTTACCGGCTACGGCCGCGCCATTCTCTATCGCAATAATGGCAACGGGACGTTCACGGACGTCACCACGCAGGCCCGCGTAGCCGATGAGGGCGGATGGTCCACAAGCGCGGCGTGGTTTGACTATGACCGTGACGGCTACCTTGATCTCGTCGTCTGCAATTACATCGACTGGACGCCCGCCAACAATCTCTATTGCGGCGAGCACCGGCCGGGCTACCGTTCGTATTGCCATCCGGATAATTATCGCGGCCAGCGGATCAAGCTGTATCACAACAATCATGACGGCACGTTTACCGATGTTTCGCTGAAGTCCGGCGTGGGCGTTCCCGAAGCCAAGGGCATGGGTGTGGTCTGCGCCGATTTCAACAACGACGGCTGGATGGACATTGCCATCGCCAACGACACCTGGCCCAACTTCCTATTCATCAACAAGCACAACGGCACGTTTGAGGACGACTCCTTCATTTCCGGGATCGCCGCCAGCGCCGACGGAAAATACGAAGCCGGAATGGGCATTGACGCGGAAGACGTGGACGGCGACGGCTGGGCGGACATTTACATTACCCATCTCGATTTTGAGCTCAACCGCCTTTACCACAACAACCATGACGGCACGTTTGATGACGCCACGTTCTCTTCCGGCATCGGGAATAAGGCCATCTTTCTGAGCGGCCTCTCCATGAAGTTCATGGATTACGACAACGACGGCTGGACCGACATCTGCCAGGTGAACAGCGCCATGCTCGATAACATCCGGCTCTATCACTCGGAGGTGAGCTACAAAGAGCCGAAGCTGATGTTCCGCAACCTGGGCCACGGGAAGTTCGCCAAGGTCTCCGATCAACTGGGACCTGACTTCATGCGGCACACCGCCGGGCGCGGCCTGGCGGTAGCGGATTTTGACAACGACGGAGACATGGATTTTGCCGTGAACAATCGCGGCGATTATCCCCAGCTCCTTCGCAATGACGGCGGCAACGCCAACAACTGGCTCAAGGTGTTTCTGATTGGGACCAAATCCAACCGCGACGGCATTGGCGCGCGCCTCACGCTGACCGCGGAGGACTTCGTCCAGGTGCGCCAGGCCGTGGGTGGATCGAGTTACATGAGCGCAAGCGACCCGCGCGTCCATTTTGGTCTCGGCCAGCGTAAGATCATCGAGTCCCTCGAAATCCAGTGGCCGGGCGGCGCGAAGGAAAAGTATTCCCGAGTTCCCATCAATCAGATCGTCACCGTGAAGGAAGGTGAAGGCGTCGTCCCCCGCAAGTTCCCCCGGGCGCCCGCTCCGCCCCAGCGCGCTTAGCCGCAAACCGTTGCCATGGCGCCTCAGCCGCTTCCAGTTGACTCATACCTTTAGATGAAGTATCTTGAGAAATAGCTTTATGAGTAAATCTAACCCCGCAACTAAAAGCGCGCCTGCGGCCGGCCGTGCCGCAACAAGTGGCGTCCATACCTGGCTTGTGCTGTGGAAAGCCTTCGAGTCTGTCCGGCGGCACGCGCACCGCGATATCGAATCGCTTGGCATCGGGCTCACGGACTTTGGCGTGCTCGAGATGCTGTTGCACAAAGGTCCGCTTCCGGTTAACGTGATCGGAGCGAGGGTTCTGCTGACGAGTGGCTCGATGACGGTGGCCATCGACCGCCTGGAAAAGAAGGGTCTGGTGGAGCGCCGGGCCCATGCGACCGACCGGCGGGCGCGAGTCGTTCACCTCACACCCGCGGGCCGCAAACTGGTCGAGCCTGCGTTCCGCGCCCACCAGGAAGCCATGGAAATCGCCGCGGCGGGAGTCTCACGGGCGCAAAGGGAAAAGCTGATCGCGCTGCTGAAAAAATTGGGCAAGAGCGCCGAGCGGTCATTCACAGAAACTGCAAGCGGGTAAGTGCGTTTTGTCTTTGAACTCTGCGGCTTTTTGTAGCGGCGGCCGCCGGTCTTGTTGTACTCGTAGGGGCGCTGCTTGCTGCCCCCGCCGCTAAAATCGAAACCTGGCAACCGCGCGCTACACGTTCGGTAGTTCTTTTCAATCATCTTTACACGGAGGTTAAATCCGATGAGCGCAGATAAACATAACCGCAGAGAGTTTCTTGGCAAAGCTTCTATGGGCATTGCTGCCGCTGGCTTGAGCGGACATCTGAAGGATGCGCCGGTATTTGCCGCGGAAGCGCATCACGGGATTCCATACCGGACGCTTGGGCACACGGGAGAGAGGGTCTCATGTATTGGCCTGGGCGGGTATCACATCGGCATTCAGCCGACCGTTGACGGAAGCATTCGCATCATCCGCATGGCGATCGATAGCGGAATCAACTTCCTCGACAATTGCTGGGATTATAACGGAGGCGAGAGCGAAATCCGCATGGGCAAGGCGTTGCGCGACGGATACCGGCAAAAGGCTTTTCTGATGACCAAAATCGACGGACGGACGAAATCCCTCGCCGCGCAGCAACTTGACGAGTCACTTCAGCGCCTGCAAACGGATCACCTTGACCTCTTGCAGATCCACGAAGTGATTCGCATGACCGACCCCGACCGCGTCTTTGGCCCCAATGGAACCATGGAGGCGCTGCTTGAGGCGAAGAAGGCCGGAAAGATCCGCTATATCGGCTTCACGGGTCACAAAGATCCCGCCATTCATCTGAAGATGCTTCACACGGCGTTTGCGCACCATTTCATTTTTGACAGCGTGCAGATGCCGCTTAACGTGATGGACCCCCACTATCGCAGCTTTGCTAAAATGGTGGTGCCGGTGCTAGTAGAACACAACATCGGCGTCCTCGGGATGAAGCCGCTCGCCAACGGGATTATTCCGCGCAGTGGGATTGTCAGCGCCGTTGAGTGCCTGCATTACGCCATGAATCTGCCGACGTCTGTGGTGATCAATGGCTGCGATACGATGGAGCGCCTCAATCAGGCGCTTGGAGCCGCGCGCACGTTCAAGCCGATGAGCGAAACCCAGGTGGGGGCCCTTCTTGCCAGGACCGCTCAGGCGGCGGCCAACGGCGGTGACGAACCTTTCAAGACCACCCATCAATTCGATGGAACCTACCACAACCCGCAATGGCTGGGGTAAAACGCAGCGTCAGGAAAAAACATCCATCCATTAAGGCGCTGTAGCGGCGGCGCCGCGCCGTCAGAGGCCAGACTCGGTTGGCGCACATAGAACCGCTGACGGCGAGCTATGAAAAGGATGCTCGATGAAAGACAATTCCAAGGTTCGCAAGATCGCTTTTGTCGGCGATCACTTGCCGCGCAAGTGCGGCATTGCCACGTTCACGTCTGACCTGCTTGCGGCCGTCTCCGCTGCGCATCCCCAAAGCCAATGTCTCTCAGTGTCGGTCAACGACATTAAAGCGGG
>JBOGJX010000119.1:0-35747 GCA_050745285.1 Terriglobia bacterium | reverse complement strand
GGTGCCGCGGGGAAGCAGCGCTTCCCATCGCGGCGGGTGAGGGGTGCCTGGCATGCGGCATGGCTCAAGCCATGCCCTTGCGTATCCCTTTTCATGCTTTACGGATGTCGCAGAACGACACGAACGACCGTTAGAAAAACAGGGGACAACTTTGATGGGGACAGGCGAGCGCCACGCCCTTGGGATCCACTCGGAAGGAATCTTCTAATGAAAAATCTTACCACTCAATTGCTCTTTCGCTTCCTGCTGGGAGGGTGCATCTTGCTTGCGTCCGTGGCGACCGCCCACGCGCGCGCTGTGGCGCTTGCGCCAACGCCGCCGATGGGATGGAATACCTGGTACGCCTTTGGGTGCAAGCTGAGCGACGCCATTGTGCGCGCCCAGGCGAACGCACTGGTGAGTGACGGATTGAAAGCCGCGGGATACGAATACATCAATCTTGATGACTGCTGGCAGGGCAGCAGAGATAGCCGCGGATTCATTCAGACGAACAGCCGTTTCCCCAACATGAAGGCGCTGGCAGAATATGTGCACAGCGAAGGCCTGAAGTTTGGAATTTATTCTTCCCCCGGGCCGAAGACCTGTGGTGGGTTCGAGGGCAGCTATGGGCATGAAGGGCAGGATGCCGCCACCTACGCTGGTTGGGGCGTGGACTTCCTGAAGTACGACTGGTGCAGCGCCAGCAAAGTCTATAGACCGGATCAGATGGAATCCGCCTATCGGAAGATGGAAGATGCCGTACGCCAGACGCACCGGCCCATGGTCTATAGTCTTTGCCAGTACGGTCTCGAGCACGTTTGGACATGGGGCGCCTCGGTAGGAGGCAATATGTGGCGGACCACCATGGACGTCAGTAATCGAATTGACTTCCAGGAATATACGCGAATGGCGTTTGTGGGATTCGGCCAGGCTGGCTTAGAACGGTTCGCCGGGCCGGGACACTGGAATGATCCCGATATGCTCCAGATCGGAAATCGCGGGCTGAACGAGGACGAAGACCGCACGCAGATGAGCCTCTGGTGTTTACTGGCCTCGCCATTGATCATCAGCAGTGACCTGACGAGGCTCACTCCGCCTGAACTCGCGATTCTGACTAATGCGGATGTGATCGCGGTGGACCAGGATCCGGCGGGAATTCAAGGGCACAGGGTCAGCCAAGCGGGGCCGCTTGAGGTCTGGATGAAACCCCTGGCGAACGGAACTAAGGCCGTGGGACTCTTCAACCGAGGCGAAGGGCCGATGACGGTTAAGGTCAACTTTGGAGAAATAGGGATACCGGGCGCGGCGGACGTCAGAGATCTTTGGGCTCACAAGGATCTTGGCGCCTTCAAAGGGAATTTTTCCGCCGCTGTGCCGCGGCACGGCGTCGTGATGGTCCTCGTTCGTGCGCTATGAAAAGCCGGGCGTTGATGATGTCATTTCGCCGGCGAGCCGCCGCTACAGCCCATTATTCGGCGTTTTCACGCGGACTCTTCAGCCGTGGCTACCCCGACCCGCTGGAACATGACTCGCACAAGCAGGAGTAGGAAGACCGTGACGGCCTTTGCCAAAGATTGCCTTGATGGAAAATCACTCCTGATCACGGGAGGCTTGGGAGCTATTGGCCGGGTTGTGGTCACGCATCTCCTCGCCCACTCCGCCCGCGTTGCCGTGAATGATATCCTTCCAGAGGAAGACGCCCGCAGGATTATCCAGGAGGCTGAATGGCCGGCCGGACGTGTGCTTTATGTCCGCGCGGATGTCACAAAGCCGGAGAGCGCGCAGGAAGTGGTCGCGCAAACGGTGAACGCTTTCGGCGGACTGGACGTGGCTCTCTGCAACGCGGGCATGGCCCAATCCTGCCCAATCATTGACTACTCCGGGCCAGACTGGGATGAGATTATGAACGTCAATCTCAAGAGCGCCTTCCTGGTGGCACAAGCCTCGGCGCGCGCCATGATTCAACGGGGCGTGAAGGGTAAAATTATCTTCACCTCTTCGTGGGTGCAGGATGTACCCTGGCCCGGCATCACTCCTTATAACGTGACGAAGAGCGGGATGAAGATGCTGATGCGGGGCATGGCGCGGGAGCTCGCAGCGCATGGGATTCGAGTCAACTCCGTCGCGCCCGGTATCGTCGCCGCCGGATTGGCCAAGCGCCAATGGGATACGGAACCGGACTACAGGCGCCGCGCGCAGAAATCAATCCCCTTGGGCTACATGCAGCCGCCTGAGTCCGTAGCCGATGCGTTCGTCTTTCTCAGTTCGGACGCGGCGGATTACATTACGGGACACACGCTGCTGGTCGACGGAGGCAGCAGTCTTTATCCCATGGACTGAAACGATGAAAATTGCCGCGATTAAAACGCTGGTGGTCAACGCTGAGATGCGGAACTGGGTGTTTGTGAAGGTGGAAACGGACGAACCTGGCCTTTTCGGTTGGGGCGAAGCGTCTCTCGAATGGAAGACCCGGGCGGTGGTGGGCGCTGTCGAGGACCTCGCAGTCATGGTCCTTGGCGAGGACCCCACGCGCATCGAGCATCTCTATCAGAAACTTTACCGCCAATCTTTCTGGCGGCTCGGCGTAATCGGCATGAGCGCGGTGAGCGGTATCGAGCAGGCCTGCTGGGATATTCTCGGCAAGTCACTGAATGTGCCCGTTTATAAGTTATTGGGCGGCGCAGTGCGGGAGCGTGTCCGCATGTACACGCATCTTGGCGGCGGAGACATGAAGTCGGTTTACGAAACGTTTGATCCGGCGCCGCTTATCGACTTGGCGCAGCAGGTTGTGGCCCGCGGATACACCGCGGTCAAAGTGGTGTGTGTGCCTTACTCCGAGCCTCTGATGGGCGCGCCCTACGTGAAGAAATTCGCGCAAGCCATCGAGCGGCTGCGGCTGGCGGTGGGAGACGATATCGACATCATGATTGATTTTCACGGGCGTACTTATCCGGCGATGGCGATCGAATACATCAACGCGGTCAGCGATTTTAAACCGTTTTTCTGCGAGGAGCCGGTTCCTCCCGAGAACGTGGCCGCGCTGAGGGAGGTGCGGCAGGCCGTCCGCGTGCCCATCGCCACCGGAGAGCGGCTGGTGACGCGGCACCAGTTTCGCGAAGTTTTTGAACAACAAGCCTGCCACGTTATTCAGCCCGATCTGTGCCACTGCGGAGGCTTACTCGAAGGGAAAAAGATCGCAGCCATGGCCGAGACCTACTACATGGGCGTGGCGCCGCATAACCCTTTGGGGCCGGTAGCGAATGCCGCCGCTTTGCACTTTGCGCTGTCCACTCCGAACTTTCTGATCCAGGAAGATATGCTCACGGACGTGCCCTGGCGATGGGACGTGGTGCGCCACTCGCTCGAAACTCAGGGCGGCTACTGGCAAAAGTCCGAGGCGCCCGGCCTCGGCGTCGAAGTGAACGAAACCGAGGCGGCCAAGCACCCCTTCCGGCAGGAAGTGATGCATCCAACCACGATTAGAGCGCGGGACGGGGCCATTTTGGATTGGTAGGCGTTCGCGTCCTCCAACCCGATTGCAGCGGTTTGTGACCGCCGGACCATTGAAAGATGAACGTGGCGGAGTATTCACACCCCTGTAATGCAACGTCGTAAGTTCTTGTTGTTTCCGCACGATTTCAAGAATATGTCATTCTGAGCGGAGCGAAGAATCTGCTTTCCCCGAGGCTGACTCATCGCAAGCAGATACTTCGCTTTGCTCAGTATGACAGATCCCTTTGTTACCGCTGTGGCCGCACCGCGCTGCGCTACCCGCAGCTATTGCCACGATCTTCGGACAAATCATGACCCCCGGAACTAGGGCAGCCACCTCCGATCTCAACGCCGGTTACAACCGGGCCTATGTCTGGACGATTTCGCTCGTCGCGGCACTGGGCGGGCTTCTGTTTGGCTACGATTGGGTAGTCATCGGCGGCGCAAAGCCGTTTTACGAGAAGTTCTTCCATTTGACGGATCCCGCCCAGCAGGGATGGGCCATGAGCTGCGCGCTGGTTGGCTGCCTGATCGGCGCACTCATCTCGGGCGGCCTCACGGAGCGATATGGGCGCAAGCGATTGCTGATCGCCGCGGCAATGTTGTTTGCCGTGTCGTCCCTCGGCACGGGATTGGCGGGGGCCTTCACAACTTTTGTTGCTTGGAGAATTACCGGCGGTGTTGCGATTGGGCTGGCTTCCGCCCTCTCGCCGATGTACATCGCTGAGGTTTCACCCGCTCACCTGCGGGGCAAACTTGTCTCCATGAATCAATTGACAATCGTCATCGGCATCCTGCTGGCCCAGTGCATGAACTGGCTGATCGCTAAGCCGGTGCCCGCGAACTCGACTGCCCTGGACATTCTCAATTCGTGGAATGGCCAAGTGGGATGGCGGTGGATGTTTGGCGTGACCGCGATACCTTCGCTATTGTTTTTTATCGGGATGTTTGCGGTTCCGGAAAGCCCAAGATGGCTGGCAAAAGCTGGGAGGCACGATGAGTCTCGCCGCGTACTTGGGAAAATCGGGGGTGGCGCTTATGCGGCGCACGCCCTGGCCGAAATCGAAGCGAGTACCGGTGAGGGCGCAGAGCGGGTCAGCTTCAAGAGGCTGCTACAGCCCCGGCTGGGCAAGGTACTTATCCTCGGCGTCGTGCTGGCGGTGTTTCAGCAATGGTGCGGCATTAATGTTATTTTCAATTACGCGGAGGACGTGTTTTCCGCCGCGGGTTATCAGGTCTCGGCCATCCTGTTCAACATCGTGGTTACGGGCGTCGTGAACCTCCTCTTCACCATCCTGGCAATCGTCTTGGTTGACAAAGCAGGCCGGCGGAAACTGATGCTCTTGGGAGCGGCGGGACTCGCGGTGATTTACATATTGCTCGGCGCCGGTTATCGCGCCGGAAGCCAGGGATTGCCGATGTTGCTCCTGGTAGTTGCGGCCATTGCGTGCTACGCGATGTCGTTGGCTCCGGTCACCTGGGTCGTGATCTCTGAAATCTTCCCGAACCGCGTCCGGGGCGAGGCCATGTCCGTAGCCGTCACATCACTGTGGATTGCTTCCTTCATCCTGACGTACACATTCCCCTTGCTGAACAAGGCCGTTGGTTCGGCGGGGACTTTCTGGGTTTATGCATCCATCTGCGTCGGCGGCTTCTTCTTCATCAAACGCCGTCTGCCGGAAACAAAGGGCAAGACACTCGAGGAAATCGAAACGCTCTGGGACTGAAGTGGAAAATCAGATTGTTGTAGCGGCGGCTTCATGCCGCCATTGGCACGTTGAGGAGGTTCGCGCCGCCGGAGGCGGTTCGATTTCATCATGAGCCTGGTTGCGACCCTGTTAATGGCTGTTCTCTTGGCTGGCGTCTCCGGCTCCGGACGCGGCCTGCCCGCCAAGACCGAGTCTGGCCCTGCGCAGGGTCGTAAATCGCAGCAGCAAGGGTCTCTTCCCATTCTCGAGCGAGCGCAGCAATCCATTGCGCAAGGGAAGCTCGAAGAGGCTCGCAAGACGCTGTTACAAGGATTGAAGACCTTTCCGCACGAGGCCGCGCTTCACAATTTCCTGGGGGTGGTGGATGCGGAGGAAAACAATAACCAATCGGCGGAAGAATATTTTCACACAGCGATCCAGGAGGCTCCGCATTACAGCGGCGCTTACTTAAATCTGGGCCATCTCTATCAGGCTGAGATTAAAAAGAAGCCCGCCGCGTTTTCCCAAGCGCTCGCTACTTACCAGAAATTGCTCCAATTTGACCCAACGAATGTCGAGGCAAATTACCAAGCCGCGCTTTTGCAGATGCAGCGCGGCCGCTTTGAGGACTCGCTCGATCACCTGAGCAGATTGCCCGCCGGGGACCAGCAAAAGCCGCAAATTCTGGCCCTTCTTTGCGTGGATCGGGCTGGAAACGGAAAGCTTCGGGAAGCCGGCGGTGACGCCCGCCGGTTGATCACCAGCCCCGGACTTACGGAAGAGGATGTTGTTTCCATCCTACCGGAACTGAAGGCGCATGGGCCGCTGGCTCTGCAACTTCTGGAAGGACTGAACCAGCGCCATCTCGCTTCGGTCAGCACTCAGAACAAGCTGGGAATCCTTCAGGAACAGACCGGACGGCTGAAAGAAGCGCGCCAAACATTGGATGCGGTAGCGGAAAAGGAACCCAACGACGCAACTCCGCTGGTCGAGCTGGCGCGCGTGGCCAACCAGCAGCAGGACTATCGTGGCGCCTTGGGGTATCTGGCTCACGCCCGCGCACTGGAGCCGCAAAACGCAGCCATCCATTTCTTCTTCGGCATGATCTGTGTAGAGATGGACCTCCATCAGGAGGCCTATGTCTCGCTGAAGAAGGCGGTCGATTTGGACCCGGACGACCCTTATTACAACTATGCCTTGGGCGCGGTCTTGAGCCAGCGTGAAGACCCGCGCGAATCCATCCGTTATTTCAAGAAATACTGTGCGCTCGAACCGGCGGACCCCCGTGGCGATCTGGCGCTTGGCGCCGCCTACTACTACGCCCATGATCTCAACTCTGCGCGCAGCGCGGTGTTGAAGGTGGCGCATAGCAAACTCACGGCCGCTGGAGCAAATTATTTCCTCGGGCGTATTGCCAACGATGAGGGAAACTGGTCTGAGGCCGTGCAATATCTCCAGGTGGCGGTTCGTGATGACTCTGACTACGCCGACGCTTACGCGATGCTTGGCAGCGCCTATTTGAATCAAAAGGCTTACGGCGAGGCGGAAAAGGCGCTGCTGCGTGCGCTGCACATCGAGCCGGCAAATTACCTCGCCAACCTGAACCTGATGGTTCTCTACCAAAGAACGAAGGATGAACGCGCCGCCGCTCAAGCCCGCCGCTTCGCCGCCGTCAGGGGCGAGCGCGAACAACGGGCCAAGCTGTTTCTGCGGACGATTCGCGTGGTTCCGTAGGGCCGCGAAACACCTCTTGTGAGTCCAAGGTGAAGTGGTTATGGAGGATTACATATTTGTAGCGGCGCTCTATGAGCGCCGAAAAACCGGCGGTCGCAGACCGCCGCTACGCCATTTTCATCCCAAGTGGTGCGCCGCAGGCGCAGGAGGTCTGCCCTGAAAATTCCTCTCCTGATCCAGGAGGGGAAGCACGAGAATCATTTTCATGCTTTGCGGGTGTTGCAAAGCGATATGAACCAAGCTAATTCAACGACCGGCGGCGGGCCTGGCCGGGACCCGGGTCGTCGGGGGCCGCTTCGCCGCGCCGCGCCTCGGCGTGATAACCTAATTCTTCGTTGCGGCTGATCTTTTTGAGGGCATACAAACCCTCGAGCACAAATTCCGCGCCCGAAACCTGCAGTGTCTTGTCATCCTTCACCTTGATGCCGAGCGGCTCGACGGCCTCGATCAGCCCCTGGATCTTCTTAAACTGCGGGAAAATCTCTTCGGCCGGCGCGCCCTCGGCGTACTTCAAGCTGCCTCCCAGCTCGAACCATTTCACAATGCCGCTGAGCGGCACGCCGTCGAAGTACTTGCGGAAAACGCGGGCCGTAGCCTGGCGAATCATGTCGCGCGCCACCGCGTCTCCACCACGCAATTCGCCTTCATACTCCAGCTCGAACTTCCCCGTAATCGATGGCAGGGCCGCGTAAATATCCGACAAGCGCGCCACGACCGCGCTCTCGCGGCTGACGAGCGCGCGGCGCTCAGCGTTCGAGAGAGCGTTCTCAAGGCAGGTGATCGGCATGCGCTGGGAGACTCCGCTGCGCTTATCAATCTTCTTCTCGGCGCGGGCCTCAAACGCGATGCACTCGACCACCTCGCGAATAAATCCGGGAATTACCGTGCGGGCACGGCCGTTGCGGCCGGTCCAGGCCTCTTGAGAGGTGATCGCCATGGCGTGTTCCAGCGTCTGCGGATAGTGTGTGCGGATTTCAGAGCCGATGCGGTCCTTGAGCGGCGTAATGATCTTCCCGCGCGCCGTGTAATCCTCCGGATTAGCCGTAAACACCAGCGCCACGTCAAGCGGCAGGCGGACGGGATAGCCCTTAATTTGCACGTCGCCTTCCTGCATAATGTTGAATAAACCCACCTGGATTTTCCCGGCCAGGTCTGGCAGCTCATTGATGGCGAAAATGCCGCGATTGGCGCGTGGCAACAAACCGTAGTGAATGGTCAACTCGCTCGAAAGCGCATGGCCGCCGCGCGCCGCCTTGATGGGATCAAGATCGCCGAGGATATCCGCGATGGTCACGTCCGGCGTGGCCAGCTTTTCTACGTAGCGCTCTTCGCGCGGAAGATATTCAATGGGTGTATCATCGCCGCGCTCCTTCACCAGCTCGCGGCAAGCGTAGCAGATGGGCTTTAGCGGATTATCATGGATCTCGCACCCAGCGATGAAAGGGATCTCCTCGTCCAGCATCAAGGCCAGCGCCCGCAGGACGCGACTCTTGGCCTGGCCGCGCAGGCCGAGCAGAATGAAGTTGTGCCGCGAAAGTATGGCATTCTCGATTTGTGGAACAACCGTATCGTCAAATCCGATGATGCCTGGGAAAACCGGCTCGCCGGATTTCAATCGCGCGGCAAGGTTCGCACGCATCTCGTCCTTTACGTTCCGCCCGTCGTAATTCGCCTTCTTGAGCCCGCCAAGCGTCTTGGGTCTTTCCATAGGTTTCATTATAGGTGACAGGGAGGGCCGGCTCAATGAATGTTTCGGGTTCCTATTGTAGCGGCGGCTTGCCGGCGTGCTTGCTCGCTGCGCCCAAAGGGCACGGGAAGCTCTGCCGTTACTTTGGCCGCTGTGTTGGGTATCCCTTGTTCACCCAATTGCGGACGAAGCTGTTTTCAAGTAGAAGCACCCGGACATGGGTTAGGCCCGCGCGGTGCAATGTTTGATAAGCGGGGCGGATATTCGGGCACTTGGAGAGCGGGCAGCACCCACAATAGATGATCACTCGCGTGTCTTTGGGGATGGAATGGGCCCAGGTCTCCAGCCGTTCGAGACCCGCAGCTTCGCGCGCCGGGCCCTCAATCCGCGCGCCGGGAATGTGCGCAGCCTGATAAAGAATCGGAAAGCCCACACAAATAATCAGCGGCTTCTTCCCCGCCTTCAATTCCTTGGCAAGCGCTTCCGGGGTGATCGTCTGCGACTCGGGCCAGGAATCAGCTTTTGCCGGGGCCTTCGCCGGGGCTTGCACCGCGTATGGCGCGGTTGTAAAGAGTGAGAGCAGAGAAACAGCAAGAACCGGGATGGCAACACAACGTGCAAGAATGCGAAACGATTGCATCAGAGACCTCCTGCGAATATCGTCTGTAGCGGCGGGTGGAGTCTGCCCGCTGCGGCGGGCCCCAACCCCTCCTGATCGTAGGAGGGGACACAGTGTGGAACTCGATCCCTTCTCTACGGCCGGACGCCGGGGATATTCAGTTGGACGCGATAAACGCTGGTTGAGGCCGTGATGTATAGTGTTTTGCCATCGCGGCCGCCCCAATTCAGGTTTCCAACCCTTTCAGGAACGTGAATCGTTCCCAGATGCTTTCCGGCGGGCGAAAAAATCCACACGCCACCTGGACCGGCGCTAAACACATTTCCGTCCCTGTCCACCTTCATGCCATCCGGCGAGCCAAGGGAGTGGTCCGAGGTCGCGTCGTAGAAAACAATGCCATCGGCCAGCGTGCCATCCCGCTTGACGCGATAGCGCATCCAGAGTTTTTGCGACTCGGAATTATCCACGTAGAGATATTTGTAATCGGGAGAAAAGGCGATGCCGTTGGGACGGCTGAGGTTTGAAATAAGGAGCTGGAGTTTGTTCCTGTCCGGAGGCGCGCCCGGCGTGTGCGAGACCGCATCCAAAATGCGGTAGACGCCATTGACGCGCAGTTGCTTGAGCGGGTCGTGATCGCTTTGTGTGGGCAGACCATAGGGCGGATCGGTGAAATAAAGCGCGCCGTGCGGGCCGTAGACAAGATCATTGGGGCTATTGAGCCGCTTTCCCTCATAAGTATCGGCGAGGATGGTCCGCGTGGCGCGCGGGTTGAGCGATTCAAGCCGCCAGACGTCGCGCTGAGCGTGCCCCGCCACGGTAAGGCGGCCTCGCGGATCGAGCGTCATGCCGTTCGAGCCGGACTCGGGACCGGGATAGGTCCCTTTGCCCAGGTACCCGCTCGGCTGCATGAAAGTGCTCACGCCTTGGCCGGGCGCCCACTTGCAGATTCTGTTATTCGGAATGTCCGCAAAGAGCAAATAGCCCGCGTGAATCCAGAGGGGTCCTTCGGTCCACTTGAAGCCCGTCGCCACGCGCTCGATTTTGGCGTTTGGGGGCACGATCCGATTGATGGCGGCGTCGAATCTCTCGATCGACCCCATGCCCTGCGGCGATGCCAGCGTAGCGACCATAACAAATTGTAGCAGGAAAAGAAGCGCGACTTTGGTTGGTTTCATGCGCGGGATTGTACAACGACGGCCAATACGAAGCAAATTGAAAATGCGTTGAGAACATTGTGGGAATCCGGTCGCGCGGAGGAAACGCCAGTCTGCATTGGGAGTCATTCCCGTGAAAGCGGGAATCCCCGCCTGTGTGGGGACAAGCCTGGTCTAGATTTCTCACCGCACGGGCCGGAGGGCAAACATGACCTCGCCTAGCCGCTCCGGGTGCGCAAAATATCCAGGGGATCGGCTTCGGCGGCTTCTCTCTCTCCCTCGCTGGCGCCCGGGTCAGGCCGCGCGGAAGGCTCAGCTTCCTCTGCCGATTCGCCGGGCGCGAGTAAGAGGTTGGATTCAACTCCATGCTGGCGCGTGTAAAGGTCGTAGTAACGACCTTCCGCCGCATACAGGGCAGCATGATTGCCGCGCTCAACGATGCGCCCCGCCTCGACCACTAGAATTTGATCCGCCTTGCGAACGGTTGAAAGCCGGTGCGCAATCACAAACGTCGTCCTGCCCTTCAACAGGTAGGATAGTCCCTCCTGAATCTGGCTTTCGGATTCCGAATCGAGGCTCGATGTGGCCTCATCCAGAATTAGGATTCTGGGATTCGCCAGGATGGCGCGCGCAATGGAAACACGCTGCCGCTGGCCGCCCGAAAGCTTCACGCCGCGCTCTCCCACAATCGTGCCATAACCCAACTCGAACGAGTCTGCAAATTCGTCCACGCGGGCGATGCGGCAGGCTTCAAGAATCTCGCCTTCCGTCGCATCCGGGCGGGAAAAGGCGACGTTTTCGCGGATGGTTCCGTCGAAGAGAAAAGATTCCTGCAAGACCACGCCGAGTTGCGTGCGGTAGGAATCCAGCCGGACCGTGCTCAGATCGACCCCATCCACCGTGATCGCGCCGCCGGTCGGCGTGTAAAACGCGCAGATGAGGCCGATGATGGTGGACTTGCCGGACCCCGACGACCCGACGAGCGCCGTCAGCGATCCAGCCCGCGCAGCAAAGCTGACCGAGTGCAGCACGGGCTTGCCAGTCTGGTAGGCGAACGAAACGTCCTCGAAGCAGACATCGCCGCGCACGGCTCCAAGGGGCGTGGATCGCCGCGGGTCCTCATCTTCGGGCTGCTCGCTGAGCACCTCGCGCGTGCGCTCGAGGCCGGCCATAGCCTCGCTGAGCTGGGTGCCAATACCGACGATCTGCAACGCCGGGGCCACCAACATACCGAGGAAAATTGTATAGGTCACAAACGTGCCAAGCGTCATCGTGCCGCTCAAGATCAGACGCGCACCCAGATACATGATGAGAGCGCTCACCAGGCCAAGCAGGATGGTGGCGGAAAGGCTCATGAACGACGTGGCGTTGAGCGTGTGGATCACGTTCTCGAGCAGCCGCTCGACCCCATCGGCAAATGTCTTCCCCTCGCGCGCTTCGGCGTGGTAGCCCTTCACCACGCGCACGCCGCCCAGCGACTCGGTGAGGCGGCCCGTCACTTCGGCGTTGATTTTCCTACGGTCACGGAAAATCGGGCGGATCACGCGGAACGCCTTGTTTAAGGTCAGGCTAAAGGCAATCAGAATTCCTACGGCGAGCGCGGTCATCGTCACGCTGATCTTAAGCAGGATAATCAAGGCGAAGAGTGACGTCATGAGGCCGCCGGCGAACTGCACGAGGCCGGTGCCGAGCAGGTTCCGCAGCCCCTCAACATCAGTCATGATGCGAGACACAAGCGTCCCGGTCTTGGTGGAATCGTAGTAGGAGACGGGCAGGCGCGCGACGTGCGATTGCACGCGCACGCGCAGCTCGGCGATCAGCCGCTGGGCTTCCTTGGACAGGATTTGCGTAAGTCCATAGGAGGTTGCGCCTTGCACAGCCGTCGCCGCGACCACGGCGAGAACAATGGGCACAAGTAGATGAATCTGGCGGTGCGTAATGACGTTGTCAATCAGGAACTTTGAGGAGGCGGGGAGGACGAGCCCCGCAACCCGGTTCACCGCCATCAGCACAAAGCCGATGATGAGATGGGTGCGGCGGGGTTTCAGGAACTCCCACACGTCCGGCAGCATTTCCCACCAGCGCGGAGAATTCGCTGAATCACTCATAAACCACCAGGGCCGAGGAATGCATTGGTTGCAGGTAGCGCATTGCCCCTACGCGACCCGAGGTGGTAGCCACAGCACGAAGTTTGTGCCGTGGGCCTTTCGATGCGCAAAAGCCCACGACACGCAAATCGCGCCGTGGCTACCACCGTGGCCGCGGCCGCCGGGCGCAGCAAGCAGCGCCCCTACGAAAGCGCCATGTTCATATGATTCACTTGCTACCCCAGCGGATGCGAAAGGCCCAGGGCCATCAGGGCGAAGGAGCCGGCGATGACGAGAACGGAAAGGATGGCCAGCGTGTTCCAGAGGCTCTCGCTTGACCCGGTCTTCGGTTCTCCGGTGGAAATAAGGTATCCGAGCACGAGGCCGGAAACAAATCCGCCGAAATGCGCCGCGTTGTCCACGGAGAACATGGGAAGCAGTCCGAAGATGGCAATATAGATGACCCACCGCCAGAGTTGCCGCCGCAGATCTTTCCCCGACGAGCCGAGGTGGTAGCTCGCGCCAATCAGAATGCCGATCAAGCCCATGATGGCGCCCGAAGCGCCGATGGACAGTCCCATCGGGCGCCACCATAGGCTGACCATGTATCCAAAAACGCCAGTGACGAGATACAGCACCACGTACTTCGAGCTGCAAAAAAGGTCTTCCACCATGGGGCCGACGTCAAAGAGAACCCACAGGTTGAAGCCGATATGCATGAGTCCGGCGTGAAGAAAGATGGCCGTTACGAGGCGCCACCACTGGCCGGCAAGGATCAGGGGGCTTTTGGCTCCCATGCGCATCAAAACCATGGATGAAATTCCGCCGAATGATGGGGCGGACTGCATGGCGGCAGCCGCGGCTCGCTGGGTCATAACCCAGGTGATCGCATAAATAAGAATCGTGAAGGCGATGATGACGGAATTCGCCGTGCGCGGCACCGGAATAAAGCCGCCCATCACGCGCCCCGGCGTGCTGCTCGGGCGCGAGCGCGCGGACCGTACCGGAGCGTCACACAGCGGGCAGACCGCCGCGTTGCGGTCGATCAGGCCACGACAGGATGGACACATGCGCACCGCGGAGTCAAAATGCTTTTCCTTCTGGCCGAAGGTGGAACGGAAATAGGCTTTCAAGCGTTGCAGCTTAAACCATACTTTTGGCGGGATTTCCATAGTGCCCAGTATGCCGGATAGCGGCGCGAAGTGTAAAGAATAGAGACGAGTGGGTAGTAACGAGCAAACAGCTATTTTTAGGGCAGTCGTTCATGGCGCTTTGCGACACCCACAAGACTATGAAAATACAGCGGAAGGGCACGGCTTTAGCCGTGCCGCAACGAACCTGCTATTGATCCTCTCCCGCTGTGGCGAGAAATAACGCAAACAGGGCGCGCATTACGGCACGGTTAAAACCGTGCCCTTCCGTCCTCTTGACCGTAATTTTCGAAGCAGATGCTTCCCGGGCCGGCCACCGCAATTTCCATTGACACCCCGCCGTGACTTTTGTACTTTTACATCTTGCCCTTAAAGCAGCCCGGATCCCTGGGCCGCGGTCAACCCGCGAGTTTCCCCTACGGCGCGAGAATCTCAGAAACGGATAGTTAACGAACATGTTTGTGCCCAAACGGATGTTCCTGACCAAAGGTGTGGGAAAGCATCGTGAAAAGCTGACGAGCTTTGAGCTGGCGTTGCGCTCGGCGGGGATTGCCGCGTGCAACCTGGTGCGGGTTTCGAGCATATTTCCCCCGCGCTGCAAATTAATTCCCCGCAGCGAGGGAGTGAAAGAGCTTAAGCCAGGCCAGGTGACGTTCGTGGTGATGAGTGAGAATTCCACGCGCGAGCCGCACCGGCTGATCGCCGCGTCAGTGGGCGTAGCCATACCCACCGACCGCAACATGTTTGGCTATCTCTCCGAGCACCACTCCTTTGGTGAAACCGAAGAAGTGGCTGGCGATTATGCCGAGGAGCTGGCCGCCGAAATGCTTGCCACAACGCTCGGGGTTGAATTTGACTCCGACCGGAGCTGGGACGAAAAAAAGGAAATCTACCGCATCTCGAACAAGATCGTCCGCACCATGCACATCACGCAATCGGCTGTGGGGGACAAGCGAGCCTTGTGGACCACCGTACTCACGGCTTCCATCCTGCTCGGCGTCGAGGAATAGGCGCTCGGCCTCGCACAACCGCGTTAGGGTGGTAGTCACGGTTGGTGCTTTTCCAACCGTGGGACTATTCCATGATAACAAGCCCACGGTTAACTCAAACTGCGAGTTAACCGTGGCTACCTCAACGCCCCACTTCTCACACAATCCCTCCCCTTTATTCGCGCCCCTTATTTGACTCGCCGGAAAACGCGCGCCTATAATCGCCTTGGATTAAGAGGGTAATACCATGCGAAAAGCCGTCATCATCGGCGCAGTCCGGACGCCGGTAGGCAAATTCCAAGGATCGCTATCGCCGCTCTCGGCCGTCGATCTCGGCGCGCTCGCGGTGCGCGAGGCCGTGCGCCGCGCACACATTGACCCGCGGCAGATCGACGAAATCATCATGGGGAACGTCCTTCCGGCTGGACTTGGGCAAAACCCGGCGCGCCAGGCGGGGCTGAAAGGTGGTCTCGATCATCGCGTGGCGGCGATGACCATCAACAAAGTCTGCGGCAGCGGCCTGAAAGCGGTGGCGCTGGCCGCGCAGGCTATCGAAACAGGAAACTCAGAGGTCGTGGTGGCGGGCGGCATGGAATCTATGAGCAACGCGCCCTACTTGCTGCCCGATTTCCGCAAGGGCCATCGGATTGGCGACGCCAAAGTGGTCGATTCGATGGTGCACGACGGCTTATGGGAAATTTACGAAGATTTTCATATGGGAATGACGGCTGAACTGGTGGCGGAAAAATACGGTATCTCCCGCCAGCGGCAGGATGAGTACGCGCTTGAAAGCCACCGCCGCGCCGTGGATGCGATTAAAAGCTGCCGCTTCAAAGACCAGATTGTCCCCGTACCCATCCCGCAGAAAAACGGCGATTCCATTTTGGTTTCCGTCGACGAGTCGCCGCGCGCGGATACTTCACTCGAAGCGCTGGGGAAGCTGAAGCCCGTCTTCAAGAAGGACGGCACGGTGACCGCCGGAAACGCGCCCGGCACGAATGACGGCGCAGCGGCGCTGGTGGTAACTTCCCAAGAGAAGGCCGAAGAATTAGGCAGCCAAATCATGGCGCGCATCGTGGCGCAGGCGGTGAGCGGCGTGGAGCCAAAGTGGGTGATGATGGCGCCAGTAACGGCGGTGCAATCGCTGCTTCAAAAAACCGGCTGGAAGCGCGAGGACGTTGACCTCTTCGAGCTGAACGAAGCCTTCGCCGTGCAGGCGCTCGCCGTGATCGAGCAACTCGGGCTTGACCCGGCAAAAACCAACGTGAACGGCGGCGCGGTGGCGCTCGGCCATCCCATTGGCGCCTCCGGCGCCCGCATCCTGGTGACTCTCCTTTACGCTATGGCGCAACGCAACGCCTGGCGCGGCGTCGCGGCGCTGTGTTTGGGCGGCGGAAATGCGGTGGCACTGGCGGTGGAGAGATTGAGTGATTGAATCATTGCTTCATTGTGTCAATGATTCAATGAACCGATGACTAAATGAATCAACCCAAAGATGACCCAATCAAACAATAATCCAATTCGTTCCGTTGGCGTTATAGGCGCGGGCGCCATGGGATGCGGCATCGCGCACACGCTGCTGCGCTCGGGATATGCAGCGATTCTTATCGACGCCCACGAGAAGACGCTCGCCGTCGCCCAGAAAAACATCTCTCGCGGCCTCGCGCGCGATGTGGAAAAGGGCCGCCTGACCGCTGAGGTGATGCGCGAGTCGCTCGCGCGCCTCACGGCAACAACGGAGCTCGCGCGCATGGAAGCGGCGGATTTCGTTATCGAGGCAGTCTCGGAAAATTTTGACGTCAAGGCGGCTGTCTTCCGGCAGCTTGCGTCGGTTTGCCGCCCGAACGTGATTTTCACCAGCAATACGTCATCCATTTCCATCACGCGCCTTGCCGCGGCCAGCGGACGGCCGGGGCTTTTTGCCGGATTGCATTTTTTTAATCCCGTGCCGGTGATGAAACTGGTAGAACTGGTTGCGGGCGTCGAAACGCTTCCCGAAACTCTCGATAAAGCTTCCGCGCTGGCGGTCGCGCTAGGCAAGACTCCCATTCGCGTGAACGATTTTCCCGGCTTTATTTCCAATCGCGTCCTGATGCCCATGATCAACGAGGCCATCTACGCGGTGATGGAAGGCGTCGCCGCGCCGGAGGTGGTGGATAGCGTAATGAAGCTTGGCATGAATCATCCGATGGGTCCGCTCGAACTCGCGGATTTTATCGGTCTCGATGTTTGCTTCGATATCATGAAAGTGCTTTACGAGGGCTTCCGTGACTCGAAGTACCGTCCTTGCCCGCTGCTCGAAAAAATGGTTCACGCCGGCCGGCTTGGACGCAAGACCGCGCGCGGATTTTATAAGTATCCATAGGGGAGTGGGGATGGTAAGATGAGCGGCTAAGTTAGCAGATTACATCGTCGCTCATGTCACCTCTCGACCTGTTGCCAGCGCAAATCCGCAAACTCTACGAAGTCAAGGAATGGAAGCACGCGTGCGCAGTTTTACGCTCAGATTTTCCGCAAGAATGGAGCGACCTCATAGGCGTGCTTTCCGAATTTCGTTTGCGCCAGAGTCATATTGCAATACCAGGTGGGAGAAAATCTAAGGTCGCGGAGGTGATCGAGGAGGCGTTTGGAAAAAGGGGGTGGCAAGAAAAGGGTTTTGATACTAGGGTTGTGATAGACGAAAATGAACTCAGATCGCCTACTCACAAGGTAGACTGCTTTAAAAATGGGGTTGGGATTGAGATCGAGTGGAACAATAAAGATCCGTTCTACGATCGGGATTTGAATAATTTCAGGCTCCTTTTTGAGTTGCGGGCTCTGAGCGCGGGAATTATTATCACGCGCTGCGATGAACTCCAGGAGGTTTTTGATCAATTGGGAAGGGGATCGTCTTACGGGGCATCGACAACCCATATGAGTAAGCTTCTCCCGCGGATCGAGGGCGGCGGTGGTGGCGGCTGCCCGATTCTAGTTTTCGGGATATCGAGAAAGCTTTATATCGAGGAGGGCTGAGGGGTGAAGAGCCCAAACTGCACAGCCGCCGAGACTCTGTTCAAGGCGGACCTCGGTCATTTTGGCACAATCCTGGCGGATCCGCCTTGGCGGTTTGCGAACCGGACTGGCAAGATGGCGCCGGAACACAAGAGGCTTGCCAGGTATCCAACGATGAGCTTTGAAGAAATCAACGAGCTCCCAATCGCGCAGTTGGCCTTGCCTCGGAGTCATCTCTACCTATGGATTCCTAATGCGCTCGTTTTGGAGGGCCTTGAGGTAATGCGCAGGTGGGGTTTTACTTACAAGACGAACCTCGTGTGGTACAAAGTGCGTAAGGACGGAGGCCCCGATGGTAGAGGTGTAGGCTTCTATTTTAGGAATGTCACGGAACTAATACTGTTTGGAATCCGGGGTAGCATTCGGACGCTTCAACCCGGGCGGCGGCAGGTCAACGTCATTATCTCGCGTAAGCGAGAGCATTCAAGGAAGCCTGAGGGGTTATACGACATAATCGAAGATTGTAGTCCCGGGCCATACCTCGAGCTTTTCGCGCGTCATCCGCGTTCAGGATGGGCACAATGGGG
Source organism: Terriglobia bacterium (assembly GCA_050745285.1). Lineage (GTDB taxonomy): Bacteria > Acidobacteriota > Terriglobia > UBA7540 > UBA7540 > RH2-MAG17b. The sequence goes on along the minus strand of JBOGJX010000119.1, from coordinate 17,589 downwards.
TAATGCCGTACGCACGGGCACGGAGTCACATCAATTAACGCTTATTGAACCCAGACGGATCGCTATATAGTCAGCTCAAATGCCATTGGAACTGAGCGCATCGAGAGAGACGTTGCTAGCCAAGGGGAGGTAAATACACTGAAAATAGTTCAGTTTTATTCTCACCTGAATGGTCATGAGTGGCTATTGGTGCATCACCGCCACATATGGAAGGAGTTTGAGCAAGTTATTGCCACTGTCGATGCTGAGAAATGCAAAACAAAAGTGAGCGAGAAAAAAACAATGACGGGGAAGCTCCTCTATTCACCGTCAGAGCTGAATGTGCAATTTGCCCAGGGCTTTCAGAAATCTGGTTGGAAGGAAAGCCGGACGAGTTATTGGGTAACGGATGAGTACAACCTGATTCGTAAAACGTTGCGAATGGAACCGGCGAAACAGAAGCGCGAAATCGAGGCTGCGGATGATCGCGCAACCCTCTCGCAAACCGATTTTCTGAAGGCCAGGGTAGCCATTGAGGTGCAACTCGGCAAGTACAGCTTCGTTGCGCATGATCTTTTCGTGAAACACCTTGCGTTCTATGTGGGAGACGAGATCGACCTGGGCATTGAAGTGTTGCCGATGAAGTCCATGCAAGAGCAGATGTCGTCCGGTCCCGGATATTATGAGGGAGCCTTGTACGATGTTGCCCGCCAAGGACGAGGTGTTCCAGGGGTTCCGCTCATACTCGTGGGCATCGCTCCGTAGTAGCATGATGCGGTGACCTTGACCTGGGAAACTCTGAGATATTCAACGCTGATAAGAGCCGCTGGGGTCGGGAGTCCTTATCGGGCACTTAAATTAGGGGTAATGTCAGCCTCGAAACGAACAACCAGAAAGAGAGAAGCCATTTATGCCTGAAGACCGGATCACAGAGCGGAACAAGGCCATTGACCTGACGATGGTGCAGATCGAAAAGCAGTTTGGCAAGGGATCGATCATGCGTCTGGGATCGACAGGAGCGCTGGTGCCGGTGGACGTGATTCCGACGGGCGCGCTTTCGTTTGACGCGGCCCTGGGCGTGGGCGGCATGCCGCGCGGCCGGGTGGTGGAGATTTACGGTCCTGAATCGAGCGGCAAGACGACGATCGCCTTGCACGTGGTAGCGGAGGCGCAGAAGCGCGGCGGCATGGCGGCCTTTGTGGACGCCGAGCACGCGCTGGATGCCGCCTACGCCAAAAAGCTAGGCGTGGATATCGACAATCTACTGGTCTCGCAGCCCGACTACGGCGAGCAGGCGCTGGAGATTACCGAGGCCTTAATCCGCTCGAACGCCGTGGACGTGCTGGTGATTGACTCCGTCGCGGCGCTGGTGCCCAAGGCCGAGCTTGACGGTGACATGGGCGACTCAATGCCCGGCTTGCAGGCGCGGCTGATGTCGCAGGCGATGCGCAAGCTGACGGGCGTTGTTTCAAAGTCCAAGACTTGCCTGATTTTCATCAACCAGATTCGCGAGAAAATCGGCGTAATGTTTGGCAGTCCGGAAACCACCACCGGCGGGCGCGCGCTGAAGTTCTATTCATCGGTGCGCATTGACATCCGCCGCATCGCGACGATCAAGGACGCTGACCGCGCGGTGGGCAACCGGGTCAAGGTGAAAGTGGTTAAAAATAAGATGGCCGCTCCCTTTCGCGAGGCGGAGTTTGATATAATGTATGGAGAAGGGATTTCCAAAGAGGGCGACTTGATCGACCTCGCGGCGGGTTTGAATATTGTCGAGAAGAGCGGATCCTGGTTTTCTTTTACCGGGGAGCGCATTGGCCAGGGACGCGACAACGCCCGGCAATATTTGAAGGATAACGACGCCGTCCGCGTCAAGGTCGAATCTGAAGTCCGCAAGTCGCTCAAACTGCCTCCTTTACCAGGAGAAGCTCCGGTAGCGGAAAGCGCGGCGGCGGCGCGAGTAAAGAAGTGACCCGGAATTGCCGATATTATTTTAGGTAGCGCAGAGTTTCGCTTTTAAAACTCTGCACCTTTGAGCAGTGGCTTGATTTCCGTCGCACGCTGGCACGCGCCAGAACCAGCGGACGAATGATGTCATGATCCCGGGAGGGGAAATGCAACCTGCTAGGCTTGCCACCCTGGCCGTGGCGTTTACAACTTCATTATTGTTGTCAATTTCGTTATCGTCCGCCAGTCCGGCGGGGAACCCTGGTTTACCGTCCGCGCCTCAAACGGCAAGTAGCACGCCTTCCACCACCCCCCAGAAGAAACACTCCGTGGTTCATCACGCCACTCATCACAGGCGGAGAGTCCGTAAGGCGCGGCGCCATGTGGCCTCCACCCACCGGAGGACGACGCATACCTCGACAATCCGCCGTGTTGCGGTCCGGCACGGCGCGCGCCATCGGGTGCGTTCACGGCGCGCTCATCACGCGGTCCGGCGCGCCACGTCGCGCCGCCGGGTACGCTCCCGCGCCTCGATCGCGAGTGCGCGTTACCGCCACGTCAGCTATACCCACATGCGGCGCCGCCACGTACTCTACCGGCGCGCGATCTACCACCATCATTTCTGGAGCCCGTGGAGTGTGAGCTCCTATGGCGACCCCTCGTTGGGCGATAATGCGGAAGGCCAAGTTGCCACTATCCGCGATGCGGCCGTCAAGGCGCTGGGCCGCTGGAACGGGTCGATCGTGGTAGTCGATCCGAATACCGGTCGCATTCTAACCGTTGTGAACCAGAAGCTGGCCCTGACGCGCGGCTATATCCCGTGCTCCACGGTGAAACCCTTGGTGGCGCTGGCGGGGCTCGACCAGGGAGTGATCAACCTGAATACCAAGTTAATGGGCATGCACGGACGCCGCGTGAATCTGACCCAGGCGCTGGCTCATTCGGACAACCGGTACTTTGCCGAGGTCGGGGAGATGCTTGGGTTCAAGCGGGTTGAACAATACGCGGATGAATTGGGTTACGGCCAGCGCGCCACGCTGGATATTCCCGATGAGTCGGCGGGCGTCTTTCCAGCCGAGCCGCCTCCACAAAGTATGGGAGGCGTGGGAAAGTTGACGAGCTTCGGTACCGGGATCGATCAAACTCCGTTGCAAATGGCCGCGCTGGTCTCCGCCATTGCCAACGGCGGCACGCTTTACTGGCTCCAATACCCAAAGACGCCGGACGAGGTCGCCGGGTTCACTCCCAAGGTGCGCCGCGTGCTTACGAATCTGGAGCCCTATATTCCCGAGGTCCGCCAAGGGATGGCCGCAGCCGTCCTCTACGGGACGGCGCGCCGCGCTTATAACCCGGAGGAAGACATCTTCGGCAAGACGGGAACGTGCAGCGAGGAGGGCGGGCGCATGGGCTGGTTTGTTTCCTATTCTGAACAAGAGCATCCGAAATACGTGGTGGTGGTCATGCTGCGCGGGGGCCGGCAGATGTTTGGCCCGCACGCGGCTGAGATCGCCGGCCAGCTTTACCGCGCATTGCTGCCCAATGGCGTCCAAGCTGCCGCTGACCGGCGCGCCATCCGCATGCCCTCCATCACCCGCCGGGCAGGGGAATGACCGGGGACATTGAGTGATTTAGCGATTATGTGTTTGGCGACGCCGGCGGTTGTTCGTCATTCCCGCGCTTTTGTGAACCTGCCGCTTTTCCCAGCAGCCAACCCTGCCGTAGCCTATCCGTAGTTTTTCACCGCCTGCTCGATGGCGGGGCCTGCCTTCTGGAGGTCTTGCGGGAGCATCGCAGGCGTGCACTCGATGCTCGCGTTCAGCGCCAGGAACCACGGCTCGGCAATTGACGGGATCTGTGATGAGTCTTCCATATTGATGATGAGAATCCCGGTTCGCTTGCCATCTTCCGCAATGAAATAGGCGGCTTCGGGCTTCTGTTGTTCGACAATTCTCTGGATGACCTTCAACCCGTCCTTTTTTGCCGCCGCATTTCCAGCCTCGACCGGAACGGAAACCTTGACAAGAAATCGCATGGGCTTTTCCTCGCTTCTATTTTGGGATTCGGTTAGGTACGCCGGAAATCTATCACGCCACCCTGCTGTGTGCAATGGTGGCGCCGATCATTTTAAAGAGGCGCAATTCGATAAATCCATCACTCAATCGCCAAATCACTCAATTCTTCAATTGTATTTCCATCCTGCCGTTTTCGTGCCCGGCGGCGCGCTCTCTGTGACGTGTTTTGCCATCCATCGGACGAGCGTTTCCTGGTTCACGGGCTCCCATCCATGCCCCTTTTCAGGGCGGCCAAAACCGAACGTGCCCGTGCAATGCGGACGGGTGGTGTGTTCAAGAAAGTTCTGCATGTCGTAGACCGCAAGGTTCAGGTAGTAGCTATCCATGTCCCCCACGTAAACGTGCAGTTTGCCCATCAATTTTGGCCCAATGGTTGTCCAGTTTTTCTGGAGGTACGCGGTCAAATCGTAGCCGTGGCTTTGCATGTAATCCGCGACGCTGGGATCTATCTTTCCGGTCGACTTGTCCCATAGAGGCTCAGGATAGCCGTCCGGCCCTACCGGACCATAGACCGCTTCCCAGGCTTCAAGTTGCTGGCCGGAACGCCCGTGGCTGCCTAGCACGGCTTCGAGCTGACTCTCTTGTTGTATAGTCATGTCCGCCTGCCCATCCGGCTGGCGCTCCAGGGGCCGGGAAACCTCAATCCAGTGGTGGCCGGGCTGATAGAAGGCGTTGGGATCGCTGTAAATATTAACGAGCTGATAGTGATGGAAGTCAATCGGGTCAGGATAAAGTGTCCACGTGCCACCGAAGAAATCCGGATGCTTCACCTGGAGGGCAAGAGATTCCCAACCTCCCGTCGAGCCGCCTGTCAAAACGCGCGCGTAGGGTTTGCGGATGATGCGGAAATGCGTCTCGATGTAAGGAATCAGTTCCTTCATAAGGGCATCGCCGTAGGGGCCGTTGTTAGCGGAGTTGACGGCATAGGAATCGTCAAAGTATGGCGTGGGATGCTGGAAGGTGACCGCGATCATGCGGGGAAAACCCTTCGAGTTCCATGCCTTATAAAATTCGTAGCCGGTCTCAATGTTATAGCTCCTGAACAGGTCGAGACGGTGGGGGCTTATACTCTTGTCCATGGTCGAGAAATCAAACGCCGGGTTGAGATTGAAATGGCCTTGTTCATAGATGACGGGATAATCAACGTCAGGGTGTGACGGATAGCCCTTGGGCAGCAGGACCACTGCACCCAAGTAGATTGGCCGTCCCCAGAATTTTGAAAGGATGTGGCTCTGAATTTTGATGTGCTTCACCCACGCCGTATCCGGAGGAATCTTGGCGGGGGGAATCACCTGCGTCAGGCTCAGCTTGACGTCATAACCGGCCTTGGGATCAAGATGCACTTTTTCGGTCTTGCTGTAGATGTTGCCTGGAGAGCGGTTGAACTGCTGGCCGGCCCATTGATCCATGTGCGCCCAAATGGTGTGCCCGTCCGCGCGGTGGAAGTCCGTATAAACATTGATCAGGGCTTGAACGTAGTAATCCCCGGCGGGAATATCTGTGAGGCTTCGCGCAGGATATCCCAACGTTCCCGCGTCAATCACCGCAGCCTCGCCGGCCTTAAGCTGGCTAACGTCCGCGCCGAAGAGGGGTGGTTCGTCTCCCCATGAGCCAACCTGGAATCGCGGCTCCGGGTGCTCGTCACGCGCGATCATCACATACACGCGGCCCGTGATCGGAGCGGAGTGGGCGGAGGAGGGAAGCGAAATTTCAAAGCGCGGTCCGCCCGTTGATCTAGGCCCCGGCACGGCGCATGCCACTTGCACCCCTGCGCATGCCGCAACGATCACGACTACGATCAAGACGAATTCTGTCATTCGACGCTGCCAGATACTTCCCCGGGCCGGCAGGGTAATCGTGCGATTCATATTGCCTCCCCCTATCATGAGCCTGCTGTACAAAGAAGCATTCGCGGCGGTCATAGGCCGCAGAGTTTTAAATGCAAAACTCTGCCCTACTTGCCGCGATTTGCTTGGCAAAGCATCCAAGTTTAGCATGGCCGACGAGTAGCGCAGCGCGGCGGAGCCGCAACCAAATTGTGCCTCCCATGCTTCGCGCCGTCATTCCCGCGAAAGCGGGAATCCAGAAGGATGGACCCCCGCTTTCGCGGGGGCGACGAAAAGCGCGCGCGGCTAGCCCAAAAAGTTTGCTAAAAAAACAAGAATTTACGACCTCGCAATGCAGAGTTGCCGTTTAACGGCTGCTGAAGATCCCTGCGCGAAGGCGTAGCAGCACTTTTACATCGCGGCAGTTCCAGAGTTCCAAGCACAAACAACCCAACCGAAGTTATAATGTGGTTTAGCAGGTTGCGGGAAAAGTGTTTTGAGTTGTCATTCTGAGCAAGGCGAAGAATCTGCTTTTGTATTCAATCAGCAACTTGTGCGATTCTTCAACGACCCAGAATGACATGAGTGCAGACTCTTTCAGCAACCTGTTAGACGAATGTGCCCACCCCGTTTTCCGGTTTACAGATGATCGGGCCTAGCTCTCCTGAGCATTACCAACTATGGGCATCAATAGCATTTACATCTTATTCCATGATGACGCAGAGGCGCACAGTTGGCTGGCGTTCTTCCGTCGGCACGGGCACGAGCGGCTCAGCAACCTGATGATCGAGCGCGTTTATTGGCTGGAAGGGAGTGTGGCGCCGGAAAAGCTGACGCCGCTGTTTGCCAATCCTGTCTATCAAACGGCTTCGCCCGAGTCGCGTTTGAACCCGGCAGGCGGACCTGTGGTTGAGATTGCCTACCGGCAAGCAGTGACCGATCCCGAAACACCTTCGATCCTTGCCGCCGCGTGGGCGCTGGGTGAAAACGGGCTTAAGTTCGCGCGGCTCAGCAAACGCTACCAATTCTCAGGAATCACTCCGGCCGAGGCGAGGTGTATTGCAGAGCGGTTCCTCTTCAACAAAGTGGTTCAGCGGATTCGCGAGCCGGGCGAGACGCAGGAAACATTGCGCCCAAGTGGCGCCCCGGACCCCGTCGCGAGCGTTTCACTTCACGGTCTCACGGACAATCAACTCGAAGAGCTTTCAGCGGCAAAATCCTGGTACGCGCCGCTATCGCAGATGCGCGTGATCCAGGCCCACGAGCAACGGATCGGCCGCGCTCACATCGACGCGGAAATCGAAATCCTGGTGCAAAGTTGGAGCGACCACTGCTACCACACCACGTGGAAAAGTCTTGGGCTGCTCAAGAAGCTTTCCGAGGCCACCAAGCGCATCGCGCATCCGCTGGTGGTCTCGGCGTTTGCGGACAATGCCGGAGGCCTTGAATTCTACGACGATTGGGTGATCACGATCAAAGGCGAGACACACAATTTTCCGAGTTCCATCGCGCCCTTCGGCGGCGTGGCCACGAAGCACGGCGGCGTGATCCGGGACACGTTGGGTTTCGGCAAGGGCGCTTATCCAATTGGCGGCTCAACCCTCATGGGCACGATGGACCCCGCGATGGCGGACGATGAAGTTCCGGCGGGCGCTCTGCACCCGCAATTGATCCTCTCGGAATCCATCCGCGCCACGTCCTATTATATGAACCCAATGGGCATCCCCATGATGCACTCCGTCTACCGGCGTCATCCGGGTTATGCAAAGTGCCTGGCGCTTGGACACTCGTTGGGCCTGATCCCCAGGAAATACACCTTGAAAGACGCACCGTGCCCCGGCGACCTGGTGTTGTTGCTGGGCGGCGAAACGGGACGCGATGGCATCCACGGCGCGACAGCCAGCTCGACCACCATGACCGGCGAGACCATCGTGAAGGAATCCGCCGCGGTCCAGATCGGCCATCCGATCACCGAGCGGAGCTTCATGACGGCCATCCCTGCTTTGCGCGATGCGGGTTGCATCCGCTCGCTCACTGATCTCGGTGCGGGAGGCATTTCCTGCGGCGCGGGTGAAATGGGAGCGGAAACGGGCGTCATGCTTGATCTCGATTCCATTCCGCTCAAGGACAGTAGCCTTGCGGCGTGGGAAATCCTGCTCTCCGAATCGCAGGAGCGCATGTTGATTGCCCTGCCGCTAGAAAAACTTGGAGAAGCGCAGGCGTTGCTTTGCCGCTACGAGGTGGGGCACTCCATCATCGGGCGGTTTACGGAATCGAACCGCCTCGAAGCCACGTGGCGCGGCCAAAAAGTGGTGGATATCGAGATGGGCTTTTTGTGGGGCGGCTGTCCGATTGATCCTGTCCCTGCCGCCGCGCCGCAGCGCGAGTTGAGGCCTCTCGATATTTCTGAGCCCTGCACACAAAGCGCATGGGCGCGCGCTGTGCAAGAGGTGCTCGGCCACTACCATTGCGCGGATCAGAGCGCGGCCGGAACGCGATTCGATTCCACCGTGCAGGGCCGCACTGCGATTGGGCCTTACGGCGGCAAGAACCATCGCATGCCGTCCGGTATTCACGTCTCAGCGCCGCTCCACGGCAAGAATTATGGCGCGATCACCACCGTCGCTTGGAGTCCGTTTTATGGCGATGTCGATCCCGCGGTCATGGCGAAGCTTGCCGTCCTCGAAGCTGTCACCAAGGCGGTGGCCGCGGGCGCTGATTATCGGGACCTTGCGCTATGCGATAACTTTTACACGCCGCGCGTGCGCCCCGAGGTGGCCTGGGACCTGAGCCGCATGGTCGAAACGATTGCCACGCTTTCCATTGATCTCGGCATTCCCTTTATCTCCGGCAAAGATTCGAGCTCAGGCACGTTTGAATCCGCCGGGCGCAGTCTCGAAACTCCGCCCACGCTCGCCGTGGCCGTTTTCGGGCGCGTGGCAGACGCCCGGCGCATCGTGACCAAGGATTTCAAGAAGCCGGGCAATAAGCTGCTGTGGGTAGGGCACGCTGGCGCCGGGGCTCTTGGCGGCAGCGTTTACGCGGACGCGCACGGCCAGCGCGGCGATCGCCTGTTTGACGCTTATAACGCGCAGTCAATCCGTGCGCTTTGGGATTCTCTGCTCCGGCTCCATTCGGAGGGGCGTTATGTTTCAGCGTCCGCTATCGGAGAAGGCGGCGTGATTCTGCGTTTATTTGAGGCGGCCTATGGGGGTGGGCTTGGCGCACGCGTCAATCTCGATTCGCTGTTGAAGGCGTCCGCAGGCGAAGCGCCGCACAAAGATGAACTCCTGTTCGGCGAATTCATCGGCTCCGTGCTTCTCGAAGTTACGCCGGATTTCAATGTCGGCAAGAGTTTGATCGGGATCCCACACAGTCAGCTTGGGGAAATCACCCCGGAGGCCCGGATCGCAATTTCAGCCGCCGGGCATGTTTTCTGGCAGGATGAGGTTTCGAGCTTGGCCAAGGTTTGGAGCCAACCGTTTCGTGACGTATTGGAATAGGGGGCGCTGCTGTGCCCTGGAAGGTTTGAAAAAAACGGCCTCGCGCAAAGGCACAAAGACGCCAAGAAACGTAAAGAGGAACTCCCTTATTTGCTTTGCGAAACTTTGCGCCTTTGCGGGATGCTGTTTAGCCATTGAGGGCGCGGCAAGCAGCGCCCCTACGAAAGATCGAAATAGCCCCTGCACCCCGAAAATTGAGGTTTCCATTTCATGCTCATCACGGCCATTTTGTATGCTCCCGGTACAAACTGTCATGAGGAGACTGCCGCGGCCCTGGAGCGTGTGGGCCTTGCGAGCGAACTGGTTCTGTTGCGCGATCTACTGGATGGCCGCGCGCGCCTCAACCGCTTCGACGCCGCGGTGATTCCCGGAGGATTTTCCTACGGTGACCACCTGGGCGCCGGGCGCATCTTCGCCACCATGCTCGTGGCGCGGTTGGGCGAGCAGTTAGCGGAGTTCATGGCCGCGCAGAAGCCTCTCGCCGGCATCTGCAATGGCTTTCAGGTGCTGGCCGAAGCGGGGATCCTGCCTAGGGGCGCGGCTGGCAAGCGGACCATGGCGCTGCTGGATAATCAGTCCGCTCATTTTGAAGACCGCAACGTCGGCCTGCTCGTCTCGAGCCAGGAATGCCTGTGGACGCGCGGCTTGGCCGGACGTGTGCTCGAAATGCCTTCCGCGCACGGCGAGGGCCGGCCGCTGTTTTGCGGCGAAGGCGCAGACATGCGGCGCGTGGCCTTGCGCTATGCGGGGACGGACGCGGCGCTCGCGTCCCACTACCCTGAGAATCCTAATGGCTCGCCCGACGCCGTGGCCGGCATCACGGACGCCACTGGATTCGTGCTCGGCCTCATGCCGCACCCCGAGCGCGCATCCCTCCCCGCGCATGAGTCCCAGGACGGATTGGCATTATTCCAAAACCTCGCCCGCTGGCTCGGCCGCTAAAGCGGGAGCGGAATTATGGACGCGCACAGCCGCCGCCTTTTGACATATGCGATGGAGATGGTGCGGTAAGAGCGGAGTTCCTTTTCAGCCCCGCGACCCATGGGGTGCACATCGGGAAGCGGCCGTCGCACATGACAAGCCCTCGTTGCGTGTGTGCTTCCTCTGTTTGTTGACAGCGTGCTTGGCGCGTGCAAAACTTAGTTGGTGAGCCGAAACACTGTCGCGCGCTCTTGTGTGAATCCAACCTCAAAAGAGATCTGAATGTGCGCCCGTAGCTCAGCTGGATAGAGCACTTGCCTACGAAGCAAGGGGTCGGGTGTTCGAATCACCCCGGGCGTACCACTTTTTCAACAACTTAGCCGGAACGACCGGTTCGGACGAGTACCACTTCGTACCACTTCATCTCTTCAACAACTTCTTGGTCAGTTTCCGGATGGCCCTCCGCTTCGCCGGGGCGACGGCCTGCGTGTAGATATTCATCGTGGTTTTGATGTCGGCGTGTCAACGAAAGCGAAGTCGGAATTGGACGGTTAGTCGATCCAACAGTAGCAGTTGGTGGGATTCCCGAGTCCGAGCGGCTGCAATGAGCGCGCCTCGCACTGATTGGACCTAACCACATTACTCAAATGCATGAGGTCGGGATGCCAATCGTATGACTTGCCTCGGCGGACCAATGAATCTCGTAGACTCCAAAACCGATGGGTCAAAGTTCGCCGGATTCTGACACATGACAGACTGCAAATCTGACAATGTCTAGCCAAGTCGCCGACACCCGAGGTACTGTTCCCTGGTTTGAACGCTTGCATGACCCAGCAATAATTGAATCTCCGCAAGCTCTCCGCCCGCGACGTGACAGAGCCGCGCACAGCTACGGTGAAGGTCGTGAGGAGCCGACTTAGCTTCTTTTGCTTCCTTGACTTAGGCGAATGCCTGCCGCCATCGTTCGGGGAAGGAACGCGCCGGGGCACACTTAGGGGCACCCCTAACGATCTCAGATCGACAGCCATGAGGGGTGTACCCTCATCGCGGTCGAACTCCGAGCCGGGGCCAGCGTTTGACTTCACGCCGAAGCTTCGTCGGCTCTGGCTGCCGGGACCTCCCTCAGCCTGCCGGTCTTCACGTTGAATATGAATCCCCGAATGGGAATCGACTTTGGAATCCAAGGATGTGACTTCAATTTCGCAATTTGTTCTCGCACGTCCGCTTCTAGATCACTAAATGAGTAAAAGCGATTTGGCGAGACGGCCGCCCTACCGGTCTCTTTTCGCAGCCTGGCGTGAAGATCGTCGTCCTTGAACGTCAGCATTCCGCAGTCAGTATGGTGGACCAGCATGAACTCCTGCGTTCCCAGTAGATAGTGTGAAATGATGAGCGAGCGAAGGGCGTCATCGTCCACAATGCCACCCGCATTGCGGATCACGTGTGCGTCGCCTTCCTTCAAACCGAGCATTCGGGAAATGACCAAACGCGCGTCCATGCAGGCGAGGACCGCGAGCTTCCGGTCGGGTGGCATGGGCAGGTTGCCAGTGGTGAAGTCATGCGAGTAGTCTTCATTAGCTTTCAGAACTTCATCGATCACGTTCATAAGTCATACCTCCGTGTGAATTGGATCAGCTTAAAGTCTCCCGATGCACACGATAGCACGTTCGGGTGAGAATATGGCCAACAGCCAGAACGAGAGTGTCCTGATTCCCTGGGAGGTTTAGGCAGCGGTCCTCGAATCCGAGGCGATTGTAGCGACGGGGGTCGCCATGTGTCGTGTAATTCAACCACTTGGCCGCAGTGGCGCAGGCGAGCTGACAGCAACCGGGACGGCCAAGCCTAAAGGCGTTCGTAGCTTCCGCCAGGTGAATCCCGCCACTTACCACGGCAAATGCCTTGCGACAGACGGAATGGAACATTATGAGACGGCCAGAGGGGAATGCAAAAGACTTTACGAAATCGAGCGGGTCGCCCGCACTACTTAAACCGCCACCCCCGCATCTCAAGCATAGCCCATCAAAGCCGAATTGCCGGGACAGGATCCAGATGTCAAAATAATCCTTCATTCGGCTGTTGAGCATACCACCGCCAGAAATTTCGCGAGTGTCGCTAACCTCCCATCAGAGGGGCTATCGCCAGGTGTCCACAAGTAGCTATGGCTCACGCCACCCTGATGCGAGATACTAGAGGCGGTGGTGAATCACGAGGTGGCGCCATTATGCAAGGCCGTTGTGTCGCCGGAGCCAGTATCATGTTGTTAGTTGCCGCGTGTCTTCTGCTGCCGCAGGAGCCTTCGCATATGGCGGAAGCGAACAAGCAGGAGGCGCCGTCCTCCGTCCATACCGCTCCGCGACACACGCTGCCGCCGGAGACTCGCGGTGACGTTCTGATGGCGCAGCGGCAGTATATGGCCGCGATCAAAGCTTACCGTGAAGCGCCCGGGAACTCCGCCGTTGTCTGGAACAAAATCGGTATCGCCTGGCAGCACCTGTTCGCGATCGACGAAGCCAAACTGGATTATGAGCGGGCGCTGCGGATCAAGCCGCATTATCCGGAGGCGATGAACAACCTCGGTACGATCTATTACGAGAAAAAAAACTACAAAGAAGCGGAAAAACTCTACCGGCGGGCTCTGAAGTCGATGCCGCGCTCCGCGACGTTTTACAATAATCTTGGCGCCGCATACTTCGCACAAGGGAAATTCAGGCAGGGCGCCGAGGCGTATCGGGCTGCGTTCGCCATCGATCCAGCGATTTTTAGCAATGCTTCGTTCCAGGGCATCGCTGAGTTGGGTTCGTCCGCGCAAATAGCGCGCCAAAATTACTGCCTGGCCGAGCTCTTCGCGCGCGCTGGGATGACGGATCGCGCGATCGAGTATTTACGCAAAGCTCTCGACGAAGGGTTCGACGACCGCAAGCGCTTGAAGGAGGATCACGCCTTCTCCTCACTTCGCAACACCGCCGCATTCGCACAGCTCATGGCGCAAAAGAAGAGCCCTTGAGCGAAAGCCGCTTGCCGCGCCTACTCAGTTGCTTTGATCTATTCCGGGTATAGACAGGGAGCGCCTAACCATCGCGCCGGACAGAAGGGTTGGGGCTGCAGGAATTCCACAGGCGCGTGGTTCTACTGGTGAATCAGCACAGCGTGCAAGTGCGGCGGAAATGGTAGCCATAAACCGTCGTCAGCGCCCAATGTGGATCCTTTCGTAGCACCGGAGGACACAGACGAGTTCGGTGGCGAGGGCTTCATTGAGAACCTGGAGAACGGTCTTCGGGTTCCCATTGTAATCCCGAGTCACAGCGGTTTTCTCGATGTGCTCCAGCGTGCGCCGCCGGATATCTTCAATGTCTGTCAAAAAGGAACCTTTCTTCTGCTCTTCTGCGCATCTGCTTTGGTATTCATCTGCATCTCTCCTTGTGTTACGAACGGAGATCAACCTAGTTCCGCTTTTGCGGGGAGCCGCCCGCAGTGGGGGTTTTATCTCCGTAAGCGCCGACAACAAGAACCGTTAGGCCGTCCCGCGCCGCACAAAATGGACGATCAAAGCAATGACGGCCACAATCAGCAGCAGGTGAATCAAGCCACCCGCTGTCCTTCACGGCTGAACCATCCCTGTTCGTCATGACAAGTTCACAGTGATGTCTTCCACCCGGCTTCACGTCAGGCGGGGCACACCCTTTCCCCAAGTATCCGGGGGACAGAGATCGCGCCGAATCTTGGGCGCCTCCATGAAGGGAGCTGATGTCGTAAAGACGGCGTCCTTTTGTGAGATGAGGTAATCGGCCGTCCGCGCGGCCAACGCCTGGATGGTGAGCCCCGGATTCGCGGAGCCCTGCGTGGGCAAGATGCTCCCATCACAGATAAATAAGTTTGGGATATCGTGCGCGCGCCCGAATTTATCGACCACCGACGCGCGAGGATCATTCCCCATTCGCGCGCCCCCTACGAGATGCGCGTAGCGCGATTCCTGGATGACCTCCTCGGCGCCGGCCGCCCACATGACCTCCATGACCTTATTCTTGCCATACTCAATCAGCTTTTTGTCATTGTCATGCAGGCTGAACGTAACCTTGGCGACTCGAATCCCGCGCTGGTCCGTCTCTTCCGCCAACTCCACGCGATTGTCTTCCCAGGGAAGGATTTCACCCAGCAGAGCGATGGCGGCCCAGTGATTGTAGTCCATCATCAACTCGCGCATGCCCCAGCCCCACGCGCCCTTGGCGGTCATCATCTGCTTGGCGAAGGCGATTGGAAGCGGACCCACCGTCTGAATGGCGAACCCACGCGCAAACCCCCGCTTGGGATCGGTTTCATAAAACTCTTCGGTCAGAGCATGAGCTGGCGGCGCTTTGTACATGCGGACGGGTTCTGAGAACCGGCCGAGAACAACATTGCCGGCCTGCGCCATGAGATAGCGGCCCACCGTCCCGCTTGAGTTCGCCAGTCCATTTTCGAACCCTGGACAAGCTGAATTAAGCAATAAGCGCGGCGTCTCAATCGCATAGCCACAGACAATAACCGCTTTGGCCTTTTGCTCCATCTCGTGGCCGTCGCTGTCGAAGTAGGTTACGCCGGTGATCCGGCCTTCCTTGCCCAAATTGACCCTCGCCACCATGCAGTTATCCCGGATTTCGGCGCCATGCGCGAGCGCATCGGGAATGTGGGTGATGAGCGTGCTCTGCTTGGCGCCCACCTTGCAGCCCTGGATGCAAAATCCACGATAGATGCAATGGGGCCGGTCACCATGGGAACCGGCGAGAATCGCAACCGGGCCGCCAATGCTGACCGGAATACCGAGCTTGGAGCATCCCCGGATCAGGGCATTGCCACACCCGCCCATGGGGTGAGGGCCGTAGGGGTAGCCATGCGGATCACCCCATGGATAATAGGCAGGGCCCGAGACCGGCATCTCCTTTTCCAGCAATTCGTAATAGGGCTTGATGTCCGCGTAGGAAATCGGCCAATCTACGCCGACTCCGTCTTCCGCGTGGATACGGAAATCGGAAGGATGGAAGCGCGGGGTGAAAGCCGCCCAATGCACCGAGCCTCCGCCTACGCCACGGCCGCTATTGTTGGCGCCCAGCGCGAGTGGATTCTTTCCACCGGAGATTCGCAGCTCGTTCCAATACAACTTGTGCGAGCCAGCCTCATCGCTCACCCAATCGCGCTCGGTGTCCCAGAAGGGCCCCGCCTCGAGGCCCACGACGCGAAAGCCGGCGCGCGCCAGCCGCTGCAAGAGCACGCCGCCCGCCGCCCCGACCCCGACAATGCAGTAATCCACCCGCTCGCTAGGGCGATGACGCTGCATCGGGACCCGCATACGCTGAAGGGACCCCAGCGTATGCTCATGCTCTTTTGGGCCAGCGAAGGGGCCCAGAAGGGGGTTTTTCAATCCTCTCCTCCCTGGCCGGACGTTGATTCATACTCAAGCGATCCGGCGATCGGATCGAATCCACCGGACAAAGAAGAAGGAGGAAATTTCCATTCATATCGTTGCTCGGGCGCCTCCCAGGGCTCTGGCTCGCCGCGTTCGAGCCGCATGTAGCCTCGAGGATATGCGGGGCCGCCAAAACCGATCTCATCCCATGCATACGGGTGCGCATAATAAACGTCCAAAACATCCTGCACGAGAAGAAACCAATACCGGTGCACAGGCAGGCGGCGCCAGATTACCTCGCCCGCTGGCGGCTCACTGTCATGCAACTTCTTCAGCACGGAATCTTGCTCAAGGGGATCCAGATCAATGAAGGACTTACCATGCATATGCCGGGCCACCGCCTCAATCCCTTGCAGGCCGAGCTGGTGCGCTTCCTGGTCAGACGGCATATCTTCGTAACGGTAGCCATCGATGCGGTTGTTGTACAAGCGGTCGTCGATGAAATTAATGATGGGAATCTTGTGCGCTTCGTCGCGATCGTCCTGCGGTAAGACGCGATCGCAAACCGCCTTCATAAATGCCGCTTCCTGGATAGTAAAGAAGCGAACTGGCGGCACTTTCTCCACCCTGTCTAAAATTACCTTGCGTGTGGCCTCATCCCAGAAGCTTTTCTGGCTTAGGGTGCTAAACCCTGGGTAGTAGCCGGGTTGCGCGCGGGGCGTCAACGGTTCTCGTGTCTGCGGATGAACGGGCCATCGGCTGCGGTCCGAATTGGGCATTAGCGTTCCCTCCGTAAGAAGCTGGCCAGCAGACCAAGAAATCCACAGGCGGCGAACAGGAGCGGAGCCAGAATGGGCGGACCGTACATGATGTTATAAAGCAAGTGCTTCGTGCCCCCCGGGCGCCGCTTCACACCGCGCGTATGGAAATAAAAGCCGACGGCGCCATCCGCAACGGCCAAAGCCGAGGCTGCGGGTAGGAGGGTGTGTGCGACTTTACGGCTCTTCATCGCGCCGAAAGCCGCGCCCATGAGGACGGGCGCGATCACGACCGGCGTCCACTGCACCTTATACCTGAAGTTGTTCTTGTAATGGGAATAGAGAGCCTCGACTCCGCTAAAGAAGGCTGAGCCAGCCGTGGCCAGCGCCATGTGCTTCTGAAACCGGCCTTCGCGCAGGTCCTGCGCCAGCGTGATCTCTTCCTCGCGCAGCTTCGCGGGCAGCAGCTTCGTCCACGTCGGAAGGGGGCGCGCGACGCCGGGGAGAAAATGATCTCCTGGGGCGTCCTCCCGCCGCAAAAAGCAGGCTACTAGCCCCAGATAGCCGCTGATGCCGAACAAGAGCGGAGCGAAAACGGGAGGCCCCATCACCACGTTGGTTACGGGAATCCGCCATCCGCCCGGCTTTCGCGCGATTCCGCGCACGTGGAAGCCAAATCCAATGAGGCAATCGGCGAGGACGGCGGCGGAGACAACAGGCAACACGGTGCGCGCCGCTCGCCGGCTTTTGAATGCCCAAACGCCTGCGACACACAAAGCGGGGCTCAAAATGACGGGTGAATACATGATCCGCTGGCCATAACTTCCGCGGTAGTGTTCGTAGGCGACCTCAAGGCCGCTCACCAAACTCGATGCGCCGGCAATCAACGCAAGGCTTCGCTGAAATCTGCCCTCGCGAATGTCGTGGACCACGGATTCCGCATCCAGGGCAAGGGTTTGCGGCGGTCGACCAAGCTGGTGCGCTCGCTTGGGCTTTTCCATTCCAGCCTCCTCGTTATTCGTCAGATTCTCTTCCTTATCAACCTCGAAGAGCAAGATGGCAGTGGCCTACGTTTCTGGTAAAAAGCGCACGATGGGCCGCAGGCGCCTTCATATCAGGAAACCGCGTAGCGTTCCGCATCGGCCCGCTTCAGGTCCAACCCCAGGCCGGGACGAGAGAGGTCCGGGTGCAACGCGCCCTTAA
>JBOGJX010000118.1:0-3148 GCA_050745285.1 Terriglobia bacterium | reverse complement strand
CGACAGGCCACGGTTTCCCGCTGCCAAACGAATACGGCGAGGCTCCGCTGAACCTGGTCTTACAGGGTGGCTCGCAAACGCAGGAAGAGATGATCCGCTCGACAGAACGAGGCCTGCTCGTAACACGCTTCTGGTACATCCGGGAGGTAGATCCCTACACCAAGATCCTCACGGGCATGACGCGTGATGGGACGTTCCTGATTGAAGACGGCGAAGTAAAGTATGGCGTGAGGAATTTCCGCTTCAATCAAAGCCTGCTCGAGATGTTGAATCAGGTCGAGATGATGGGCGTGCCGGAGCGGGCGGCGGGCGAAGAGTCTGTCGAGATGGTGGTGCCCGCAATGAAGGTCAAGGATTTCAACTTCTCTTCCCTCACCAAGTTTTAGCCAGGCGCTGACGTAGAGCGGCGCAACGTGTCCTGCGCCGCCGCCGCTTGGGGTGTGCGACATAGAAGTTACGGGCGCAGAAGGCGAATGGGGCCCCGCGAGGGGCCAGCCCATGAATAGCCGTAGGTGTAACCTACGGACAATAAGCGGCAAAACCCAATCAACCCCGGAGGGGTTGACCGCGCCAAGGGTGCGGCCCTTCCAGGGTCGACAGGGCTCCTCTTCATCGCCATCCGCGTCCGTAGGTTGCACCTACGGCTACTCACGGTGTCCCGCTTCGCGGGACTGCTGCCGTCACTGGACCTGGTGTACCCGCTACACAAGGACGAACGCAGAAAATCAAGCAAAATCGTGAACCCCAACTTTTATGTCGCGCACCCGCCGCTTGCTGCTAGTTGCCAGTTAATCGTGGCTGACGATATGCTTATAGATATTGGGCCTCTGGGACTGCAAGCGGCAGGAAGTTTGGAGCGCAACTGACAACGGACTGCGGGCAACTTCCGCTCTTGGCGCTATCGTCTAGGGGTTAGGACGTGAGATTCTCAATCTCAAAACCCGGGTTCGATTCCCGGTAGCGCTACCAAGCATTCAAAATCAATAACATACAGGATGTTACCGCCGTGGGCTTGATAGGCTCGCTACGTGCCGATGTATATAAAAATATACTATGATAGCCCAGAAAGTTGTCGATTAGTGGACAATTAAATTGACGAGACGTTGGGCGCGCTCTTGAAGCTCTTTGACGTAGGGGGCGTAGTGGCGCTCGGCTACGGCCGTGGTGATGCCGAGCAGCTTTGCGACATCGTAAAGCGTGGCTCCTGCTTCGAGCAGTCGTACGGCAAATGTATCGCGGAAGCGGTGGGCGTGAGCGTGCTCGATTCCCGCGCGCTTCCACGCCTTCGCAGGGAGGCGTCTAAGTTGAGGATGGGCTTTCCTGACTCAGTTGAAAACAGAAGCGCGGACTCCTTCGCGGGCGCTGCCCGGATTGACGCAAGCGCTTCTTTCGATAGCGGAATCGAGACAACTTGCCCGCGCTTGATTGTCTTGAGAATGATCTGGCCGCTTTCAAGGTTGACGGCCTCGCGCGGGAAATGAATCACGTCGGAGATGCGGAGACCCGTAGATAGAAAGAACAGAATCACCGGCTTGAGGTCGATTGGTGATCCGCGCCCGTCGCGCTCCCCGCAAGCGGCGAGCATCTTGCGGGCCTCCTCCCTGGTAAATGGCTGCGTATTGCCTGCCGCGCTGCTAAGGTTCTTCCCCTTCACCGGATTCCCCTTCACATACCCACATTCCATCGCATAGCCAAAGACGCGCTTCAATATCCGCAGGTCTGCCTTGATTCCCTCCCGGCCAACCTTCATGTGCCGCGTGGGATGTGTGTTCCCTGCGCGCCAGGCCGCGTAGCTAGACAGATGGACGGGTTGGATGTTCGACAGGAGGGAAATGTGGGCTACGGTGCGGAGGAACAGCCCAAAGCGGGAAATCACAAACTCATACTTTGCCAGAGTGCGTGGCCTGACGCTGCCCGCGACGGCCCCGCGGAACTCTGCTTCAAACTCTCGCCATGGCTTCGCGCCGAGCGGATCGCGCCCCAGGCTCAATTCAAGCTCAGCAGGCCGCGCAGGACATTGCGATGCTGAAGGAGTGGCACCGAGGCTGGAATGCACGCAAAAGAAGGTGTTCTACCACCACCACAGGCCCCCACGGGCGGGGATAATACGCCCGGACAAAATCCATCACTAGGAGGATGATAATCCAATGGCTAAAGATGAAATCGAAATCAGCAGCACAACATCTCCGAAAGAAGAGATTGAAAAGGATCTGCAAGATCAGGGATACGAGGTCATCAAAGATACGCCACAGGCGCCGGAAGGGACCGAAGAGAAGCCTGCTCCAGAAGAGGCCACTGACGTTGAGGGCGAAAGCGCTCACGCAGGTTCGGGCAAAAAAGGGGGGTTCCAAAAGCGTATCGACAAACTGACGCGGCGGAACAGGGAACTGGAAGGCAGGCTCGCGCAGTTTGAGCAGGCCGCGAGAGTGGCAACGCCACAGGCTGCTCCCCAACCGGCGCAGGCGGTTTTGCAGAGCGGGAAGCCAGCTATCGAGAGCTTCAACACTTACGAGGAATTCCTCGAAGCGCTGGCGGATTGGCGAATTGACCAGAAGGAAGCCCAACGGGCCACGAAAGCTGCACAAAATGAGCAGAGCGCCCAGTTTGAGTCTATCGAGAAATCTTACAGTGAGCGCGCTGAGGAAGCTGCGAACAAGTATCCCGATTGGGAGGAAGTCATCGGTCAAGATGACGTACTCCTTCCTAACGTCGCGGTTCTTGCAATCAAAGAGGCGGAAAACGGCCCCTGATGTCGCCTATTTCCTCGGCCAGCATCCAGAGGTTTGCGAAGAGCTTATGCAGGCTACTCCAACGCAGGCGGTCGCGGCGATTGGGCGCATTTCACACTCGTTATCTCAGCCCGGACAAACGGAAACCGCAAAGCCTGTGGCATCTAAAGCCCCTGCGCCAGTTAGTACTACTACGTTAAGTATCATGGACTGCGATTCTCGCGAGCGCGAACGGTGTGACCGCAGTACCCGCAGCGACCGGTCCAGGTGAACAGCAAATATTGGATCTCACGCCGTGTCTGCGGCAGGGTCCACCCAGAAGTTTTTTTTGAAGCGAAGGCCTTCCAGGGTGAGGAAAGCATGAGCCAACATCACCAAAGTGACATGATGATGCCAGCCCGCCCAGGTCCGTCCCTCGT
>JBOGJX010000117.1:0-4998 GCA_050745285.1 Terriglobia bacterium | reverse complement strand
GGCGACGGGCGGTCCGCCCGTCGCCGCAGCGGGAGAGTGGAAATAGTGGCCTCCTGGCGGCATGGCTAAAGCCAGGCCTTTCCAGATCCCTTTTCATGCTTTGCGGGTGTCGCATAGCGACATGACCGGCTGCTTGTCCTGAACCGGAATCTGAAAAACAGATTCTTCGTCGCCTTCGGCTCCTCAGAATGACATGTTTTCGGACGTTTTCATTATCCCGCTAGATCCCCGGTATCCAAGCGACCCTCGCGGTGCATGCGCGCGAACAGATCATACGTCTCCCGGACGCCCGTCTCTAGGGGCGTCGGCGCCACGTCTCCAAGGTCCCGCGCGATTTCGCCCGCATCGATATTAGCCGTAATCGGAAGCGCCTTCCCTTCCGCCCGCACCAGCCGGCTCGCTCCCGGCGCCACGTTCTCGAGCGCCTCGATGAATTCTTCCACCCGCACCACCGCGCCGCGCAGCGAATATGCGTAGGCGCCGGCCCGCTCCGAGTCCGCCGCCCGCAGAAAATCCCGCGCCGTATCCCGCACGTATTGCAGGTCCAGCCCCCCGGTGAACTGCATTGTATACACGCACCCCACAACCGCCGCCTTGATCGCCTTGGTCGGCGCCGACGTCATTCCCCGGTCCCGGCCTACGCCGTACACCGCCCACGGCCTCAAGCCCACACTCGAAATCCCGTCGTTTGCGTAGTAGACCCGAGCGTTTCCTTCGTTCGACACCTTGAATACACCATAGTGCGTCCCAGGTTGTAGCACGGCCCCCTCCATCACGCGCTTTCCGTCATAGTATTCATCCGGTCCAAACACCGCCGCCGAACTCGCGTATACCACTCGCCTCACTAGATTCTTCCGCCGCTTCGCCACCTCAAACACGTTCAGCGTCCCCACCACGTTTACCTGCGCGCCGAGCACCGGGTTCGCTGCGCACGCGGGCACTTGCAGCGCTGCTAAGTGGATGATGTGCGTGACCCCGTGCTTCGCCACCGCCCGGTCCAGATCCTCCATCTGGCGCACGTCTCCGCGGATGAAGCGCACCCGCTTCAGTTGCTCCTCCGTGAGCAGGGCCTTCAGACGGTGCGAATCCGTATCTACGTCAAAAATCCATGGGTCGTCGCCCCGCTCGATCAAACTCTTCACAATCCATGACCCAATACATCCCTTGGCGCCCGTTATCAAGAATTCAAACCTCAATGGCTGTTCCCTTTCCCAAGTCACTTCTCTTCCCTATTCACGCAATGAATTATATTCGCGCCCTTCAAAATAGCAATAAGGATTCAAGCATATGCGTAACGCCTCAGGTTCGGGCGTACAGGCGGCTTCAGGCTGCCATTTCTAGGCTGGCGGGATAAAACCCGCCGCTACATCCGCGCCCGAAACTGAGGCATTACGAACACGCCGCGTCTGGCCGAGATCACGCCTATGCAAGCCGGCGTAAATCATCCCCACCATCCATGATACACATGATACAATCACTTGCATCCAGGAACTTTTCATCAGATAATCCTGACTTTCATTCACAGCTAAACGTAAAGGACCCATTAACGACCATGGGAACAACTGGCAAACGAACGTATAACATCACATCTTTGCAGCGCGGGCTGCGGATTCTCACTCTCTTCTCAGAAGCGGACCGCGGGCTCACGGCCTCGCAAGTGGTCAAGCTCTCCGGGCTGCCCATCAGTACGGTCCATCGCTTCCTCGTGAATCTCGAAGCCTCCGGTTTCTTGAATTACGACAGCGCCAATGGATATCAGTTGGGCATTGCCTGCGTTACTATTGGGCAGGCTGCGCTCGGTCAACTCGATATCCGCCGCCTGAGCCTGCCCCACCTTCAGGAGCTCAACCGCCAGACGCGGGAAGCCATCCATCTAACGGTACGCCATGAGCTGACCGCGGTCTATGTGGAGAAAATTGACTCGCCCGAGCCCCTCCGCATCCACTCGCGCATTGGAAAGGCTGTGCCGCTGCATTCTTCGGCTGTGGGCAAGGTATTGCTGGCTAACCTCGAAGGCAGCGAGCAGGAAAAAATTCTCCTTCAACTCGACTTCCGCCGCTTCACGCCGAACACGATCGGGAACATCCAGGACCTGCGGACTCATTTGCAACGGGTGCGGCGCTCTGGCTACGCCACCGATCTTGAAGAGAATGAGCCGCACATCCGCTGTATCGCGGCCCCCGTCTGGGACCACACAGGCGCGGTCTGCGCGAGTCTCAGCGTTACCGGGCCAGCGGTCCGTATGTCAATGCCGCGCCTTCGCCAGCTCGTGCCTCTCATCCAGGAAATTGGAATGAAGATCTCCCGTGAATTAGGCTATGACAGCTCCCGATGCCAGCTTGACATCATCGATCCCGAGGATACCACCGGCGCGAATGCCGCCCTTTCAGGCGGAGGTTCGCTCGAAGATCAGGACGAGAAACCCGCGTAACCACAAGTATTCCCGGGCGTTGATTGCGGCGCCCATATCCGTAGGGGCGCTGCTTGCCGCGCCCTTGGGCACGCTACGGCGTGCCCCTACATAACCAGATGGTTGTGCGTTGCAGGGACGAGCGGCGCTCGCCGTGCGCTCAATGCCGTTCAACAGGATTTTCAGAAACACACCACATCCCCGGAAAGCGAAGCCTCCTTATGGCCACCGAGCGGCGCAGCCGGATGCGCTGGGTTCTCATCATCTGGTTTTTCGTGCTGAGCGCGGTCGCCTACCTTGACCGGGTGAACATCTCCATCGCGGGCAGCTCCATCGCCGCCGAATATCATCTAAGCAACGTACAACTTGGCTACGTCTTCAGCTCTTTCCTGATCGGATACGCCATCTTCCAGACACCCGGCGGCCGCCTGGCGGACCGGCTTGGCCCGCGCCGCGTGATTACCATTGCCGTCGTTTGGTGGGGTATTTTCACGGCGCTTACGGCGAGCATTCCGGTGGGTCTCGCGGGCGCGCTGGTGGCTTTCATCTGCGTCCGCTTCCTTCTCGGAGCCGGCGAGGCGATCATGTATCCCGCTTCCAACCAGTTCGTTGCCCGCTGGATTCCCACCCAAGAGCGCGGCATCGCCAACGGATGGATCTTCGCGGGCGTGGGCGTGGGCGCCGGCATCACGCCGCCGCTGATCACCCACATCATGCTCCACCACGGCTGGCGCTGGTCATTCTGGGTCAGTGCCGTGATCGGCATCGCCGCAGGCTGTGTGTGGTATATCATGGCGCGCGACACGCCGGAGACGCACCCCGGCGTATCACCCTCCGAGCTGGCCCATATCAAAGCCGGCCTCACGCTGAAGCACGCTTCAGACCCCGAAAACACTCCGCAGATTCCCTGGGGGCGAATCCTCCGCAGCAAGGAAGTGATCTCCATTACCCTGAGTTATTTCACTTACGGTTATGCTGCCTGGATTTTTTTCAGTTGGTTTTTCATCTACCTCGCCAAGGTTCGCGGCCTGAACCTGAAATCCAGCGCCGAATACACCATGTTGCCCTTTCTCGCCATGGCCGCCGGATCGATCATCGGAGGTCTCATCAGTGACCGGCTCACGCGATCGTTCGATAAGCGCGCCGGCCGCTGCGTCTTCTCATGCGTCGTCATGGCCCTGGCCGCCGTGTTTATTGCCTGCGGCGCCTTTGTCCACGGCGTACTCGCCGCCAGCGTACTGTTGGCTGCAGGGGTGGGCTCGCTCTATTTAAGCCAGAGTTGTTATTTTTCCGTCAGCGCGGACATCTCCGGGCCGTCATCCGGTTCCGTCTCCGGTTTCATCAATATGGGCGGCCAAATCGGCGGCGCGGTAACGGCTTCGCTCACGCCACTGATCGCGGGGAGCTATGGTTGGACGGCTTCGTTCCTGGTAGCTGCCGTGCTCTGCGTGCTGGGCGGGCTCGCCTGGCTGCTGGTCAATCCCCAACGCAGCTTGGCATCGTAGAGGTAGCTACGGCACGGTTTGTGTGCCATGGATATTGTAGCGCCAGTCTGTGACCTGGGTTTCTTGGAGTGCGGCGCCTTGGCGCCGCCTTCGTAGGGGCGCTGCTGATGGGAAGCGCTGCTTCCCCTGCGCCCCAGTTTTGGACGGGACCAGTCCCAAAAGCGGGAGCAAGCTCCCGCACTCCAAAATAACTGCTAATTGCTGATGGCTTCATTGAAACGCACCGTCCTTCGCACGGCAATGGCTGTTCTCTTCTCGGTCATTCTCTTGATTCCACGCCTGCGGCGGCTGCGCCGGAGCGTTCGCGTCTGGACGGCAATCCGGATCGCCTTCGTGGCCGGCGGCGCGTGGCTACTGTGGCGCGTTTCAATTTTGGGCCCGAATGAGCTTAGCGCCCAGCGCCTCGCGCCCGGAATTGTTCTCGTCCTGTTCGGAGCCCTCGTGCGCGCGCGCCCGCTGAAAAAGCCGGTGGACGCGGTCGCCCGCGAGCTTCACGCGCTGGTGGTGCTAAATGGCGGAACGCTATTGCGGGACCCGGAGGGGCCGGATGAAAAACCTGTGCCGCACCCCAGTATCTTCGTAAGCCCGGACTTTCTGCGTGTACTAGACCCCGATTACCGGCGGCTCGTTGAAATCCCGGTGGCGGCTATCCGGCAGATCGCCATCCGGGAGGATTCCAATCCACGCAAGACTGGTTCGTGGCGCCTCGAAATCACCTGCGGGCCGGGCACCTCTCCCGCCGCCTGCTTCCGTTACGAAGGAGTTTTTGCGGAACACCTGGCGCGCGTGGCGGAAAAGACACTGCATGAGGTCTGGAAGAAGCGGCTTCCTGTGATCGCACCGTAGGAAACTGCTTTGTAGCGCAGAGTTTTGTCTTTAAAACTCTGCGGTTTTTCCTTCGGGAACATCACAAGCCGGAGAGTTTCCAAACGCAAGAAACTCTGTGCTACCCGCTTTTCTTTCTTTCGGCGGCGGGGACGCCGCCGCTACAATCATCGGATCGTGTCGCCGGCCAAGCCCCAAAAATCGTTCACGTAATAGGAAGAGATCACGTTGCCAAAAAGATAGCAGATGGCCTTGCAC